>CALKMX010000123.1 GCA_938091675.1 uncultured Opitutales bacterium | reverse complement strand
TTGTACCATACCATATTGGAAACCCCGGCTTTTTCCACTTCGCGCACCATTTCCTCACCTTCCTTGCAGTTGAGAGCAAGGGGCTTTTCGCAAAGGATGCCCTTACCAGCACGGGCAGCAGCGATGGCGATTTCGTGGTGAACATTGTTGGGTGCAGCGATATCGATCACATCGATATCATCACGGGCAACCAGCTTTTTCCAGTCGGTCTCGACGGATTCGTATCCCCATTGGTCTGCGAATGCTTCCGCCCGGTCTTTATTACGGGCACAAACAGCAGCGAGTTGGGGTTCGTACTTCAACTCCGGAAAGAAGTTGGGTACCTTACGGAATGCGTTGGAGTGGGTACGGCCCATGAAGCCGTATCCGATAAGTCCGATGCGCAGTGGTTTTTTCTTAGCCATATTTCTGAGTAGGTTTTATGGGGTTGGGAGGAAACCGCTTAGATTTTAAGGTCCTCAGGATTTGCCTTCTTCAAGCTCGATGGGTTTGTATCCCCCACGACCTTTGAAGTAGAAAATAAGTACCAGATAGCAGACGAGCATGAATACTGGAAAGATCGCAACACTGGCAAGGGAGGCTTGTTTGCCTACCTGTATGCTGTGCTTGACGGTGTCTTTTTCCTCTCCTTCAAGAGTATCAATCTTGGCGAGTTCCACCGCGGTGTAATCGCCAAGGAAGTAGGTGCTGTCCTTGGAAATCTTTCCGTAGGTTTCTTCGGAAGTGGATGAGATCACAGATAATTTCACGGCATCTTCGCCCATTTTTCCGATTACCGGACCACCAAGAATACCCACTGCGAGCATACCAATACCGGCGATCGCATTAAGGGTAAGGGCACCGCCCTTGGGGCACTGCTCGGACACAACCCCAAGTGTGGTTGGCCAGAAGAAGGTTTTTCCGAAACCGTAAAGGGTTGCGAAAACGAAGATCATGGCCAGTCCGGATGCGGAGCTGAGCATGTAAAGACCAGCGATGGCAAGTACTGCGGATGTGGCGAGCAATCCGAGAGGCCCGAGCTTTTCCACGATTGGACCAGCAAACCAAAAGCGCAAGACCATCATGATAGCGGATGTGTAAATGAGTACCCACAAACCATTGTATCCAGCTTCTCTCATGGGCTCTTCCATCAAACCGGAGATGGCACCGTCTGTACCTAGCTCGGTGGTGGCAAGAGGAATCATGATGATGCACATGAAGATGAGCAGTGGGCGACCGAGCGACTTACAGTAGAGGTAGTATCCCACCGTGGCTACGGCGGTGAGGATGTAGACAGTGTTGTCTGTCCATCCAAATACCATGCCGAGCTGCCTAAAAATAAGATAACCAGCGATCAAGGCACCAATAGCCCCGAATTCAGCAAGCATTTCCTTGTAGGATGTACCCGAGGAAACACGCTCGTTTACGGGGAACTCTGCCTTGAGGAGCATAAGTAAGTAAACAACAGCCGGGATAGCGATCAGATAGATAAGGATTCTCCAGTCCTCTGCTGCCTGTGCACCCAGAAGAATGGTAAGGATACCACCGAGCACCAAGCCACCTGGCCATCCAGCGTGGAGGATGTTGAGCCATTTGGTTTTGTCCTTCTTAAACATGGTGGCAACCACTGGGTTGATAAAGGCTTCCACGGTACCATTACCAAGACCAAGAATGACCGATCCCCAGTAAAGGAGGTTGTAAGCTTCGGACTGAGCAGCTTTGAGCTCGTCTCCGGCAAGTCCTTCGGCCATAACCACACCATAAGCCTGGAAGGCAAGAAATGCGTAGAGTGCGTAGCAGACGAAGCTGAAAAGCATGGCGATACGGTAACCAATCTGATCAATGATCAGGCTGAATACGATGATACTGATGGCGAAGGGCCAGATGCCGGCCCCAAAGAGTTCACCAGCCTGAACCTGATTCAGGCCGAAGGTACTTGGCCAAAAGGGCTCTGCGTTAACCAGGAATGCCCTGGTGATAAAGGCAAATGCGGTTGTAATGAGGGCGATAAAGCATCCCCAGAACAATTTCATATCAGGTTCCGAATCTTGTTTACTCATAGTTTATTTATTGGGCTGGTTATTGTAGGAATTAACTAGGGTAGGATCGGCATATAATTGCAAATGGACTAACCATGGCAAGCCCGAATACAGGGAGGGGGGATCTGGAAGAAGGGCCGGTTATTTGTTGGCTTTGGCCCAACTGTCCCGCATCGCCACGGTACGATTTAGGACGAGGTTGCCCGATTCCTGGCCGTCCGGATCGATACAAAAGTATCCTACCCGTTCCAGTTGGAAAGGTTTGCCCGTGCCCATATCTGTAACCGATTTCTCCACCAGGGCAGAGCCAATCGTCTGCAAAGAATCAGGATTTAAATTGCCGGTAAAATCCCCGCCGTCCTCCACCTTGTCGGGATCAGGTGCTTTAAACAATCGGTCATAGAGTCTAACCTCACAGGGTTTGGCCGAGGAGGCATCCACCCATTGAATGGTTCCCTTGACCTTGCGGCCATCCGGGGTGTCGCCCCCGCGGCTTTCTGGATCATACTCACAAATTAATTCGGTGATCTTTCCTTCCGCGTCTTTGATCACCTCCGAGCAGGTAATATAATAGGCATATTTTAGGCGCACTTCCCGGCCGGGGGACATGCGGAAATATTTCTTGGGCGGATCCTCCATGAAATCATTGCGGTCCACATAGAGATGTTTGGAAAAACTAACTGGACGGGTGCCCGCATCTGGATCTTCCGGGTTGTTGACTGCATCCACCTGTTCCACCTGCTCATCCGGATAATTGATGATGGTCACCTTGAGGGGATCAAGCACACCGAGGCGGCGGGGAGCACAGAGATTGAGGTCATGCCGCAAGCAATGCTCCAACAATTCCACCTCGATCACATTGTCCCGCTTGGCCACGCCCACCTTTTCACAAAAGTCGCGGATGGACTTTGGGGTGTATCCCCGGCGGCGCATTCCCTGCAGGGTAGGCATACGCGGATCATCCCATCCCTTGACCTGTCCTTCCTGTACCAGCCGGAGCATCTTACGCTTGCTCATCACGGTGTAATTGAGATTGAGGCGGGCAAATTCGATCTGCTGGGGATGGTGAATGCCGAGGTTTTGACAAAACCAGTCGTAGAGCGGACGGTGGTGCTCAAACTCGAGGGTACAAATAGAATGGGTGATGCCCTCTAGGGAGTCGGACTGACCGTGGGCAAAATCATAGGATGGATAAATTTTCCATTTGTCCCCGGTTTTGGGATGATCCTGATGAATGATTCGGTAGATCACCGGATCACGCATATTGAGGTTGGGGGAGGCCATATCTATTTTTGCCCGCAGAGTCTTGGATCCATCGGAAAATTCGCCCAGACGCATTTTTTCGAAGAGCTCGAGGTTTTCCTCAATGGGACGGTCGCGATAGGGGCTATTGGTACCAGGTTCGATCAGGGTGCCCCGGTGCTGACGCATCTCCTCAAAAGTAAGATCGCACACAAAAGCCTTGCCCCCCTCAATCAATTGTACCGCCCAGGCGTGCAACTGGTCGAAGTAGTCGGAGGCGTGGAAGATGCGTTCTTCCCAGTCAAACCCGAGCCAGCGGACATCACTTTGAATGGCCTCCGCATATTCTGTTTTTTCTGCAACCGGGTTGGTGTCGTCCAGCCGGAGGTTACAAAGACCGCCAAATTCCCTAGCGATTCCAAAGTTCAGGCAGATACTCTTGGCATGTCCCAAATGGAGATACCCGTTGGGTTCGGGAGGGAAACGGGTATGGACCCGTCCGTCATTTTTACCGGATGCCTGATCCGATTTCACCCGGGTGCGGATAAAATCGAGATGTTGTTCTTGCTGTTCTGGTTCGCTCATGGCTGAAGGAAAATAATTGATAAAGGATTAATCGATACGGTTGCCGTAGCGGGAGGCATACTCTTTTTCCAGGGACTTTAATCCCTTCTTGCTCAGTCCATTGCCAGATTCGCCAAGAATCTCCAATGCCCGGCGAAGGCGCATACGGGTGAGATCCGGACCAAGCAGGGCCAGTCCGTCAAAGAGGGGGAGGGATATTGCACTTCCGCTCATCGCCACAAAGAACAGGGGCATCAACTGCTTGAGTTTGATATCTTCGGTTTCGGCAATTTTTTGAAAAATGGAAGAAAGGGTATCGCGGTCCCATGGCGTCGCTTTTTCCAGTTCCCATTCCGCAATTTTCAGTAATTTGGCAGGCTGATCGGGGGAGAGCTTTCCGCAGAGAGTTTCCACATCATACTCGGGTTGTTCAGAAAGCAGGAACTGGGCAAGGGGGAAAAAGTCCGAAAAAGTTTCCAGCCTTTGCAGGGCAAGGTGCATGATCTTACCAAGAAAATCCGGGTTTGCTTTCCATGCCTGTAAACGCTCGACCACTTCTTCGGCTGGTAATTTTTCCCGAAGGTAACGCCCATTGAGCCATTTTAATTTGGCGAGGTCAAAAATGGGTCCGCCCAGGCTGATTCTTTTGAGATCAAAGGTGTCTGATAATTCTCCAAGAGAGAAGATTTCCCGCTGGTCTGGCAGGGTGTAACCCATCATTCCGAGATAATTAATCAGAGCTTCGGGCAAATATCCAGCATCCCGGAAATAAAAAATACCAGTGGGGTTCTTCCGCTTGGACAGCTTGGACTTGTCTGGATTGCGCAAGAGGGGAAGGTGGGCAAATGTTGGAGCGTCCCATCCAAAATATTGATATAAAAGAACATGTTTGGGCGTGCTGCTGATCCATTCCTCCCCGCGGATCACGTGACTGATTTGCATGTGGTGATCATCCACCACATTGGCGAGATGGTAGGTGGGGAACCCGTCGGTCTTGCGAATAACCTGATGGTCTATCTGGGCCCAGTCAATGGATACTTCTTCCCGTAACTCATCGACGAAAGTACACTGTCCGGACTGGGGGATTTTCATCCGTACCACAAAGGGTTCATTCTCGGCTCTCTTAATGGATTCCTCGGCGGATAGACTGAGGCAATGCCCGTCATAGCGGGGAGTCTGCTTTTCCGCCATCTGCCTGGCCCGTACCTCGTTTAACCGCTCAGCGGAGCAAAAGCAGCGGTAAGCATCTTCCTGTTTGAGCAGTCGGTTGATTTCCTGCTCATAGAGATCGAGCCGTTCGCTCTGGCGGTAGGGACCAAAGTCTCCACCGCAGTCCGGACCCTCATCCCATTCGATACCTGTCCAGCGGAGGGCATCAAAAATGGCCTGCTCAGACTCGGTGGAGGAGCGCTGACGGTCTGTATCTTCGATGCGTAAAATGAACTGCCCCCCATGCTTGCGGGCAAATGCAAGGTTGAACAAGGCCATATAGGCGGTGCCCAGGTGCGGGGCTCCGGTGGGAGAGGGAGCGATACGGGTGCGTACGGGAGCTGACATAATCAAATCTTTAAAAATTACACCCTACCTTTAATCATTCCTTTTTGAAGGACGATCAAATTCAGTCATTCCTTGCTTCACCCGGATCATTCCTGTAACCACATAAACTTATGAAAACCCTGATTGTTGGAGCCAATGGGAAGGTGGGTACCATCCTCAGCGGAAAAATGTGGGCGGCTCATGATTTTTCTCCGGTTGCCCTAATCCGAGATCCCGTGCAGCAGACCAAATTCACCGCCCTGGGATTGCCCTCCGCGGTGGGAGATTTGGAGGCGGGTATTGCCGATTTTTTACCAGGTATGGATGCAGTGGTTTTTACCGCCGGATCCGGGGGACATACCGGCCCGGAAAAAACCATTGATGTGGACCAGAATGGGGCGGTTCGTCTGATCATGGACTGTAAGAAGCATGGGGTTCGCCGGTTTGTTATGGTCAGTGCGATTGGGGCAAATCCCAACAGTGAATCTCCCCGTATCCAGAACTATCTGCGGGCGAAAGGTGTGGCGGATGGCGCTCTGCGGGCTTCCGGGTTGGATTATGTGATCCTCGCTCCTGGAACCCTGCTGGAGCAACCAGGCACCGGGCGGATCGAGGCGGCTCAGGAATTGGGCCATCATGGCTACCTGCCCAGGGAGGATCTTGTGGACTGTATTATCGAGTCTATGCGCAATTATCATTGTGTGGGAAAAACGGTGGAAATTGTTTCGGGAGGTAAAAAAATAAAGGAGGCAATTGGGGAAGCCGTGGGTGGTCAGGCCATGCCTGCCATATTGTGAGTAACATTTCCCCTTTCCTTCTTGAGGGATTTCCAAAAATTGGCATAAAAGAGTTTCAATTCCATCTTCCTTCTGAATTGAACCCTAATATTGCAGATTCTTACCAACGCCGGCTCCCCGAGGAGCCTTTTTTTTGATTTTAAACAAGTTGCATGCCTAAGAGAACTGACATCGAACATATCCTGATCATTGGATCCGGACCTATTATCATTGGCCAAGCCTGCGAGTTTGATTACAGCGGTGCCCAGGCCTGTAAAGCCTTACGCGAGGAGGGATACCGGGTATCGTTGGTCAATAGCAATCCAGCCACGATCATGACCGACCCCGAGTTTGCCGATGCCACCTATGTCGAGCCCCTCACGGTTGAGAGTGTGACCAAGATTATTGAAAAAGAGAAACCCGATGCTCTCCTGCCCACTCTTGGGGGCCAGACCGGGCTGAATCTTTCCCTCGACCTTTTTCATGCCGGTGTGCTGGAAGCCCACGGAGTGGAGATGATCGGGGCAAAACCGGATGCAATCAAGAAGGGTGAGGACCGGGAGCTTTTCAAGCAGGCGATGCTAAAAATCGGGCTGGATGTTGCCCGTTCATTCTCAATTAACACTTTAGAGGAAGCCCGCTCCCATCTCGACGAGCTTGGAGACTTTCCTATCATTCTCCGACCAGCCTTCACCCTCGGTGGAACCGGGGGGGGGATTGCATACAACCGCGAGGAATTTGATCAGATGGTCAAGAATGGCCTGGATGCATCTCCGGTCAGTCAGGTGCTTATGGAGGAATGCCTGCTTGGATGGAAGGAGTACGAGATGGAGGTGATGCGTGATTACAAGGACCAGTGCGTGGTCATTTGCTCCATCGAAAATTTTGACCCCATGGGTGTGCACACGGGGGACTCCATCACCATTGCTCCAGCGATGACCCTTTCGGACAAGGAATACCAGTTGATGCGCGATGCCTCTTTTGCCTGCATCCGAGAAATTGGTGTGGAAACAGGTGGAAGTAATATTCAGTTTTCCACTGACCCCAAGACCGGGCGTATGGTGGTGATCGAAATGAACCCGAGAGTATCCCGCAGTTCCGCCCTGGCATCGAAAGCGACCGGATTTCCCATTGCCAAGTTTGCCGCCAAATTAGCGGTGGGGTATTCGCTGGATGAATTGCGCAATGATGTGACCAAGGAGACGCCCGCTTCCTTTGAACCTTCGATTGATTATGTGGTTACCAAGATTCCCCGTTTTACCTTTGAGAAGTTTCCAGAGACCGACTCCACCTTAACTTCTGCGATGAAGTCGGTGGGCGAAGCCATGGCTATCGGCCGTACCTTCAAGGAATCCTTCCAAAAAGCGATGCGTTCCCTGGAGATTGGGCTCAAAGGATTTGAGTCCGGCAAACTGGCGGATCAGGAATTGGATAAGTCTGCGGTACGTGCCGGAGTAAAACGTCCATCCGCGGACCGTCCCACCTATTTATACAAGGCACTGGACATGGGCATGACCGCGGAGGAAATTTCCAGGCAGTCGGGGATTGATCCATGGTTTACCGCCCAGCTTGAAGAAATCCACGCGATGGGTCAGTTTTTGCGAGGTACAAATTTGCAATCCATCGATCAGGAATCTTTCCGCCAGGCAAAGGAAGCGGGTTTTTCCGACCGCCAGCTTGCGGATTACTGGGGTTGCGAACCGGCTGAGGTGCGGGCAAAGCGCGTGTCTATGGGGATTGAAACCACTTTTCGCCTGGTCGATACCTGTGCCGCAGAGTTCGAGGCGTTTACCCCTTACTATTATTCCTCTTACGGGGATGAAAATGAGATTAAAAAATCGGATAAGAAAAAGATCATGATTCTTGGAGGCGGGCCCAACCGGATCGGGCAGGGGATCGAGTTTGATTACTGCTGTGTGCATGCTTCCTTTGCCCTTCGCGAAGCGGGGTATGAAACGGTAATGGTCAATTCCAATCCGGAGACCGTGTCCACCGATTATGATACCTCCGACCGTTTGTACTTTGAGCCCCTTACCCTTGAGGATGTCCTGGAAATTTATCACCAGGAAGGCTGTGACGGAGCCATCGTGCAGTACGGAGGCCAAACGCCCCTTAACCTTGCCACAGGTCTGGAAGCAGCCGGGGTCAATGTAATTGGAACTTCTCCAGAAAGTATCGATCTGGCAGAGGACCGGGAAAAGTTTAAACATATCCTTGAGGAGATCGGGCTCAAACAACCCCAGAATGAAATTGCGATGTTCCCTGAAGAGGCAGCTGAAAAAGCCGCCCGGATTGGATATCCTATCCTGCTCCGCCCGTCCTTTGTTCTGGGTGGGCGTGGTATGTTCATTGTCTATGATGAAAAAGAGCTGAATGGTGTGGTCAAGGAGGCCTTTGCGGTGGCTCCAGGAAAACCCGTGCTGCTTGACAAATTCTTGGAGGAAGCCATCGAGCTTGATGTTGATTGTATCTCGGACGGAGAAACCACTGTGGTCGGAGGCATGTTGCAACATATCGAATTTGCCGGGGTGCACAGCGGAGATGCGGCCATGGTTCTTCCTCCCCATGATTTGGAAGCCGCGATGATTGATGAGGTGCGCCAGGCTTCTCATGCCCTAGCCAAGGCCCTCAAAGTTATTGGTCTGATGAATATCCAATTTGCGATCAAGGAGGGGGAGCTTTTCCTGATTGAGGTGAATCCCCGTGCCTCCCGTACCGTGCCCTTTGTCAGCAAAGCGATTGGGGTTCCGCTAGCCAAACTCGGTGCCCGGGTAATGGCTGGAGCAAAGCTTACGGATCTCGGTTTTACCGAAGAAATTATCCCCCAGCACTGGGCGATCAAGGAAGCAGTCTTTCCTTTTAGTAAATTCCCCGGTTCCCCCATTGTGCTCACTCCGGAAATGCGCAGTACCGGTGAGGTAATGGGGCAGGACGAAGATTTCGGTATTGCATTTGCCAAGACCCAGATGGCTGCCAAGCCGTCCCTTCCCCTTGAGGGCAGTGTGTTTATCAGCGTAAAGGATTCAGACAAGCCAAGGGCTTTGGAAGTGGCCAAGGGATTGCACGAACTGGGTTTCAAGTTTTATTCCACCGAAGGAACGGCAAACTTTCTCAATCAAAACGGCATCGAAGCAGAAAGTACCCTGCGGATCAGCGAGGGCCGGCCAAATGTGGCCGACCTGATCAAGAATGGAAAGGTGCAGTTAGTCATCAATACCCCACTTGGCCTGATTCCCCGCAGGGACGAGAATGGGATACGCAGCGAAGCCGTTCTTCACAATGTACCGGTGATTACCACGCTGGGTTCCGCTTTTGCCGCATTACAGGGTATCCGGTCGATCCGGGAAAAGAAATTTTCCGTAAAATCCCTGCAAGCTTATCATCCTGCGTGAGTGACTCGGTAATTGCCCTTTTGCATGGTCCGGATCAGCCCGGACTGGTGGCAAAAACTGCCGGGTGGATCCATCAACGTGGGGGCAATGTGCTTCATGCCGATCAGCACCTGGACCGGGACGAAAATATTTTCTTTCAGCGGGTGGAGTGGCAACCATCCGCGGATGTAGAAATTGAAGATGAGATGGGCTCGTTCAGAAGCTTAGTGGAAGGAGAGCTCGGCATGTCTCTATGCTTGAACCGCAGTGACCGTCGCCCAAGGATTGCTCTGATGGTAACCAAGGAGGATCATTGTTTTCATGACCTTGCCCTGCGCCACCGGGCGGGAGAGCTGGACGCCGACCTGATAGGAGTTCTTTCTAATCATGATACTTTGGGTGGCGTTTCTGCATCCTACGGCTTGCCCTTTGTCCATATCCCAGTGACTAAGGAGACGAAGAAAGAGGCGGAAGCTCATCAACTTGAGTGGTTGACGGAGCAAAAAATCGATTTACTCATTCTTGCCCGCTATATGCAGGTATTATCTCCAGGATTTTTAGAAGAGGTGGAATGTCCGGTGATTAATATTCATCACTCTTTCCTTCCCTCCTTTGCCGGGGCCAGGCCCTATCATCAGGCACACAAAAGGGGAGTAAAACTGATCGGGGCAACCGCACATTATGTCACCCAGGACTTGGATGAGGGACCGATTATTGAGCAGGATGTCGCCCGGGTCAGTCACCGGCACGGAACCAAGGAATTAATTGAGCGGGGAAGGGATCTGGAAAAGCTCGTGCTCGCAGCAGCAGTCCGCAGACATCTTCAGCACCGCGTACTGGTCTACGGCAACAAGACGGTGGTCTTTGATTAACCTGGGATGGACTTTAACCTTGAGGCGGTGTTGTGGTATGCCTTGGCGGTCGATTGTTCCTTTGCTCTGACTGTCAGCTGGTTCTTGAAGGACTGGTACGACGCTGCCGTGCCTTCGATCGCCAAACATTTCCCTGCCACCAAAGCATGGAGTTTGGTCTATTTGGTGCTTACGATTTGGCTTGGTTCAGCCCTATCAAGGGCTGGTGTTCTGCCTTGGTAGGAATTGAGGTAACTCTCACTCCTTTATAACTTTTTTTCAGCTTTATTGGATTCTTTCTCTATTTCGGGTTATACTTAATGTAAATACACTAAATATGGAAAGAATTATATGAAGACCTATTTCTACGCACTGGCCATTATCTATTCATTTTCCTTATTTGGAGCATGTCCTGCGATGCGGAAGAGTTCATATAAATCACGCTCTTATGCCTCTCCGGCAAAATATGCTACACCGGCTCAGGTTACTGATGTCTATGATCCAAAAAATTATAAATTTTCAGTGAATGAGGATAAGTTTAAAACTTTGAGTGATGCACGGAAGCAAATGACAAAATTACAAAAAGAGGCAAAAAAAGAAGGAAGGAAGGTCGAGGTCATTAAAATAGACCGATACAATTACAAAGTAATTTCAGAAAAACAGGCCGAGGAGGAATATTCCCAAATCGTTTCTTCCGAATAATAACTTTTTACTCTGTCAGAAGGTTTAGTAGGCTATGAAGCTGGAAGAATTACCCAAAAGTACAGACGCAGTGAGAAAGTTTTCAAATGGAAACATGCTTTTGACGCTGTGGTTTGATGGTTCACATTGCAAGAGTATGGAGGTTGTTTTTGATATGTTGAGCGGTGAATCGGTTTTGTTTTGTAGTGGCAGGAGTAAACATTACTACCATACGCAAAATGAGGTACGCTATGGATATGATCTTTCCGATGTGGCTGCTAATTTCAAAATTTTGCCACAAGAAAAAATACAAATTCTCAAGAGATCAATTCGTCACCTAAATGCAAAGATCAAAGAGCTTGTACTTAACTATTTGAAATTAATTTAAAGTTAATTACTAAGATAATCAAACGAAGGGATTTTCCTTCGTTTGAAGTTCTTGCAGGAAGGCTGAAAAAGGTATCAGGCAAGTATGCCTGTAGCACATTTGCCGATACCATCCTTGGTTGCATAAAAGGGACGCTTTTCCACTTCGTAGGCGGTCTTGGGATGGATTCCCATGATGGTGTAAATGGTGGCGTGCAAATCTTCGATCGATAACGGATCCCTCACTGCCATCAAGGGCCGCTCATCCGCGGTGGCTCCATAGACATGTCCTTTTTTCACTCCACCTCCCCACATCATGATACTAGAACCACCGGTGAAGTGACGGTGCAAGCCATACTGCTTCATTTCTTTCAGCTTATCGGTTCTGGCACGGGACTGATCGGGGGCAGATGATCCTGGGACTCCTTCGATCATCATATCCCGGCTGAATTCACTGGCCAGAATCACCAAGGTATTGTCGAGCAATCCGCGGGCTTCCAGATCAAGAATCAACTGGGCAATCGGTTGATCGATTTCCTTTTTCATCCGCGTGGCGGTGGTGTGCCCATTCTCATGGGTATCCCAATTGAGGAAGGGTACATATTCCGTGGTTACCTCGACAAATCTGGCTCCTTTTTCGACCAAACGACGGGCAAGTAAACATCCCTGTCCAAACCTGGAGTCTCCATACTTGAGTGCGGAATCTTTGTCTTCCCGGGTCAGGTCAAAAGCATGTTTTTCATCTGACTGCAGCAGACGGTGGGCCGCTTCCATCGATCGGATCATCGACTCTCCCTGGAAATCGCTCAAGCGGTCCCGGTTTGGATTTTGATCGAGCAGTTTTTGGAAATGTTTGTAGCGGTTACTAAACCTTCCCGGTTCCATACCTTTGGGCGGTTGAACAGATTGAACCGCCTGATCAGGGAAGGGAAGGTTCATGGGCCCGTATTCCGATCCAAAAAATCCAGCGGTGGTAAATGCTTTTAATTCTTCTTTCTCTCCCACACCTTCCAATCTTTGCCCAACGTTGATAAAGGGAGGAACCACATCATTTTTAGGCCCCAATACTTTGGCCATCCAGGCACCTAGATGTGGAGCTGCAACCGTTAAGGGAGGTACATATCCCGTATGCCAGTGGTACTGGTGCCGGGAGTGAAGAATAGCACCGAGGTCTGGCTGAAAAGCGGAACGGATTAAGGTGCCCCGGTCCATCACCTGAGCAATATTCTCCATGCCCTGACTGATTTTTACCCCGTCGACATTCGTGTCGATTGCAGGAAAGGTACTGAGGATGTTTTTAACTTCGAGTCCATCCTCGTAGGGTAAATAGGCCTTTGGGTCCAAAGTATCGGGAGCGGCCATACCACCGGCCATCCAAAGTAAAATACAGGAATCTGCTCGGGCTGTCGGATGAATGACTTGTTCGTTTCCCCATAGTTGAGTTCCTGGGGAGGCGAGGGCTGCGGCGGAAGCAAGCCCAAGTTGCTTAAGGAAATCGCGTCTTTGCAAAGATTCAGAAAGGTTGTTCATCGTACTTTTATCTATGGATTAACGAATGATTTGAAAGTCAGGTTGCATAAAGACCATCCATAACAAATCTTCCACTCCTTGCTGGTTGGGTGAGTTCTGAGAAACGGCAAGCAGAGTTTGTTTCTCCTCTTCGGTGGGTGTCCTGCCGAGAGCATGACGGTATAACCAGACTGGTATATCATCGCTCTTTTCGGAACGGGATAATTTTTTTGCCCCCTCTCTGAGGGTGTTGGACAAGATTTCTCCGTTGGCTAAATCGATCGCCTGCAGGGTAGTGAGTGAAGATGGACGTGAAGTAACCACCTGGTCGCGGTGGGGACGACCAAGAGAACGCATCAAAAAGTCATTGGCTACCAAGGATGCTCGTACGGGTGGTTCGGCACCGGTTTTTCCGTCCTGTATATCGCCATTGTGCAGGGCCTTGTTCCAGGGGCCTTGCCCATAATCCTTTTCAATGTGAGCCGGTGTCCATTCCTGATCGGGTACCTGAGCCTCCCAGTCGCTGTTTGTTTCAATCACCTGAACTGCGTCTTTATTTTGCAAGACAATCTGAGCGACAAATCCCTGGCTTCCTCCAAACATTTCCGCTTCCACTTCGATCACATTTTTCCCAGCATGAAAAAGGTCAGATTGCACGGTTTTTACCGGGTTCTGCCAGACAGTGGAATGAGCCACGGAACGACCGTTTATGATCAGGGAAAATGCGTTGTCACAGGTGGCAACAATTCCGGCCAGTTGTGGTTTCTCGGTGAGATTGATTTCTTTGCGTAAATTAATTTTGGGTGCCCCGCCTTTTTTCCATATCCATTTGGCGTTGATTTTGTCTGGCCAGGGAAACTCCATTACTTCTGCCGGGGGGGGCTTTTTGAGATTCACACTGCGGTCAACTTTGGCGGTGGGGTTTTTGGGGTTACTTGCGGTTACCTGCCAGATGGAGTCCATCAATTGCTCCGCAGACATACGCTTGGGGAGTGGGCCGTTGTAGGCGTATTCCATTCCCGGTTCTTCGGGCAGTAAATCACTTTGGGAACGGTAAGCTTGGGAGGTCATGACAAAACGCATGAATTTTTTCAGGTCATATCCGTCCTCGGCAAAGCGTATGGCCAGATGGTCGAGCAGGTCCTCATTCCATGGCTTGGTGTGCATCGCATCGACCGGATGAACGATTCCCCGTCCCATCAGTTTTGCCCAGATCCGGTTGACAATGGTGCGGGTAAACCGGCCGTTCTGCGGATGGGTCATCAAGCCGGCCAATTGCTTGAGTCTTTCCTGCTTGGACGCATTCGCGTCGATCTGCCCAAGTTCGGGAAACATCCAGCGTGGGGTGGCCCTTTTACCCGTGGGAATATCACAGCGTTCCAGCTCGAGAGTCTCCTCGGCAAAGACGGCGGCCAAGTCATAGGCTTCCTGCAAGGTCCAACGGTCAATGAAGCTGTCATGGCAGCTGGCACACTTCATGTTGATTCCCAGAAATACCTGCGAGACATTCTGGGCAAATTGCATGTTACGAGTCTGGCTGGCGTTGACGGTACCCCGCCACTTGATCCCGTTAATAAAGCCTGCAGCACCCTCCTCCGCATCGATCAGTTCACGGGTCATCTGATCGTAGGGAATATTTTCGCGCAGTGCCTGGTAGAGCCAAGGGGTAATCTGGGTACGGCCCTTGGTGATAAAGCCTGTGCCTGTGTAGTCGTTACGCAGGAGATCATTCCAGAAAGTCATCCAGTGATCGGCATAGGAAATTTCACGGCGTAGCAACTGATCCACCAATTCCTCGTGTTTCCTTTTTGAATCGCTGGTTAGGAAAGAATCGAGCTCCTCCGGGGTGGGCAAGAGACCGATTGCATCCATGAATGCCCGGCGGACAAAAGTTTCATCGGTGGCGGATACAGGCAGAGGCGCATTCCGTTTGCTTAGATCCTGATCCAGGATCCGGTCAATGGCATGTGTTCTTCCTTTGATGGGGTCGGGAAGTGTGACCACCCTAGGTTTGAGTTTTGGTTCCCAACCGGATGACCCCAGGCGGATCTCCTCCGGCCAGTCCATTCCTTCTTTCACCCATTGGTGGAGCAGGTCAATTTCGGATTTGTTAAGGCCGGGTCCTTTGGGAGGCATGCGTTCATCCGTATCCTCACTAGCCACTAGTTCGAGAAAATAGCTGTCCTCCGGATCGCCAGGCACCGCAACTTCGCCGCCTTCCCCGCCGGCCAGAAATTCGGACAAAGTATTCATAGAAAGTCCACCTTTCTTTTTTCCCTCGGTGTGACATTCAGCGCAGTGTGTTTTCAGCACCGGCATGACCTGATGCACAAAGTCCACCTTACCAAATATAGGCACACTCAGGCTAAGCAGGCAGGAGAAGAAAATGGGCAAAAAAATGAATAGGTTCACAATAAATTCATGTAAGAGCGTCTGTCTTTCTTACTGAGATGACTGCATATGGCCAACTGAATCAAGCAGATAGAAGCGGATCGCTTTAAAACTGTTTCAAAAGTTAGGCAGGTTTATGCCTGATGAAACAGCATCTCCATCGCACTCCAGGCATTTTTGCCCCTATTCCCGTGAAGGGGGATTTGGCAGGAACTGGTTTCTTCCCACCATGTTTGCATCTTTGAATTCTTGCTCATCTTTTCGATGTCAGATGCAAAATCATTTCCTGTGTATTCGAAATAACTGAAGAGATATTTCTTTCCTTCCAGTTCGGTGATGAAAATAGAGAAGTTTTGTAAACCGGCCTGTTGAATTTGTTCCAAGATCTCCGGCCAAACCTTTTGGTGTAGGTCACGGTAATATTTCTCTTTTTCCGGATTAATTCCGATCACCGATCCAAAACGCTGAATTTCTGTCGCCATTATTTTATCATATTAGCTGCGTTCGACCAGATCCGTACCGGGTGAATTACTGGAGGTAGGAAAAATCTTTCAGGTTGAACAGGGCATGAGCCAGGTCTGCCCAGGCACGCTGGTCCACCTTGCCGTATTCCTTGCCCTGCAATTCCACAAAAGCGAGTAACTGATCGGTTGTTTCTTTGGAGGGAATTTTCCCATGAGCATGTTCCACCATGTGTTCGATCCGTTTACGGGAGTCTTTTTGATTGGCGGTTTTTTGTGCCCATGATTTGGCCAGCTTGGATACCAGTGGATCATTCATCAAGGTAAGTGACTGGGCGGGCACATTGGAGTTGCTCCTTCTGCCCTTTGGTCCAAAGGGGCTGGGCATATCGAAGGCGAGGAGAAAGGGATTGAGGAAGTTGCGGTACACCGCCTGGTACACACTTCTTCTA
>CALKMX010000122.1 GCA_938091675.1 uncultured Opitutales bacterium | reverse complement strand
AGTATGATCCTATTACTCATGAGGAATATTTTCAGGTTTTTGATATCCTTAACCAAACCGAGGATTCGGACAAAAAGGACGAGCGTCCAGTCCACTCCATTTATTCTGACCATCAGAAAAAGAGACAATCGGACCTGAAGAAAAAGATATCCGAATTGGAGAGATCCCTTAAACCATCTGTTGAGAATGAGCTCCTGTTGGCAGAACTGAAAAAATGGGAAGTTGAGCAAAAGCAAACCAAGTGGAATGCCTTGGTTCCCACAAAAGGAACCGCACAATCAGGTGCAAATTTAAATATCTCCGAGGACGGAACCGTTTTTGTATCGGGAGTTAAAAAGCCTCTTGAAGAATATGAACTCTCTGCTGTTTCATCACTCGATAAAATCACTGCGGTCAGAATTGATCTTCTCAAGGACGAACGATTGCCCCACAACGGCCCAAGCCGAATTCACAACATGGTTCTCAATGAACTGATTCTTAATTCCTTTGGTGATGCGGCAGAGAAAGGTATTGCCAAGTCTGGTCGTTTTGTGCGCCTGGAGCTACCAGGTAAACACAAGTTTTTACATGTTGCAGAAGTGCAGGCTTTTGCGGGGGATGAGAATGTTGCTCTTAAGGGTAAGGCCACCCAGAGCTCCACCGACTATGGCGGGGATGCGAGACTGGCGATCGATGGTAATGTGGATGGTAATTACCATTCCAAGAGTGTTACCCACACTGCCAACTCGGATGAAGAGCCCTGGTTGGAGATTGATTTAGGCAAGGAGTATGACCTCACAAAAATTGCAGTTTGGAACCGTACGGACAATAAGCTGTACGCCCGGCTGGATGGTTTCCGCTTACAGGTATTGAACGAAGAAAGAGTCATTCTTTGGGAAAAGACTTACGAAAAGGCACCCCAGAGAGAGGCAATTGAATCATTGGATGGTGCCACCACCGCCCGCTTTAGCAGTGCTACTGCGAGTTATGAGCAAAATAATTTCACCGTGGATGAAGCGATTGATGGCAAACAGGATCAGGAATCTGGATGGGCAATCGCTGGCGGGCAGGGTAGGGACCACTATGCGATTTTTGAGCTAAAGGACCCGCTTCCCGGTGGAATACTGAACTTTCGCTTGGTACAGAATTATCCGCATCATTCGATCGGTAAATTCCGCCTTTCCGTTACCAATGCGAAAAATCCAGCCACGGCCTTTTCCAAATCTCTCACAGTTATTTTAGATAAGCCCACCGACCAGAGAACGGAGCAAGAGCAGAAGCAACTGTTGGATTATTTCGTCAAGCAAGGGCCAGCCACCCAACGCATCAGAGAGCAGATAGCCTCCCTTCGCAACCAGCTAAACCAAATCAAGCCATCCGCTACCGTGCCCATGATGAAGGAAGTGGTGGATGCTAACCGCAGGGAGTCTTATATCCATTTGCGTGGGTCTTACCTGAGCAAGGGATCAACGGTGCATGCTGGCTTTCCCTCTGCCTTGGCTCCCAAGCTTGACGGGGTGGATACGCCATCAAGGCTCGATTTGGCCAAGTGGTTAATACAGGAAGACAACCCCTTGACCCCTCGTGTAACCGTCAACCGATTCTGGGAAAAGATATTTGGCATCGGGTTGGTTGCGACAAGTGAGGAATTCGGCTCTCAAGGCGAATTACCAAGCCATCCAATGTTACTCGATTGGTTGGCCACCGAAATCGTAGCGATGGATTGGGATGTGAAAGCATTCCTCAAACTTTTAGTTACCTCGGATACCTACCGTCAGAATTCTCATGTTACCGATGAGATGGCAGCGATGGATCCGAATAACCGCTTGCTTGCCCGCGGGCCCCGCTTGCGGTTGTCTGCGGAGATGGTTCGCGATCAGGCGTTAGCAGTTGCCGGTCTACTGAGTCCTAAAATGTACGGACCACCGGTCAAACCCCCACAGCCCAATATGGGTCTGAAGGCAGCCTTTGGGAGTGGGATCGATTGGCAAACGAGTAAGGGCGAGGACCGGTACCGCCGAGGGATTTACACCACCTGGCGCCGATCCAACCCTTACCCGTCCATGGCCACTTTTGATGCACCTAACCGTGAAGTTTGCACCGTTCGTCGTGATCGCACCAACACTCCCTTGCAGGCATTGGTCACCTTGAATGACCCTGTATATGTGGAAGCCGCTCAATCCCTTGCCCGCACTATGCAGACGCAAGGTGATAGCCCAGCCGAGCAGTTGGAAAAAGGGTTTGAGATTTGCCTTTCCCGCACCCCAAGCAAACAGGAACTGGATCGCTTGATTGCTCTTTTTAAGGAAGTTCGCAGCGATTACTCCAAGGACCTCGAACTTGCCCGCAAGATGGCAACCGATCCAATCGGGCCAGCTCCCAAAGACTCCAATCTTGCTGACCTTGCGGCTTTAACTGTTGCAGGAAACATCATGCTCAACCTCGATGAAATGATGATGAAGCGATGAAAAGAATGAGGAGTGAAAAGTGAAGAATGAAAGTGATAATCCAAAAAATGATCTTAAAGAAAGAAGCCAGAGAGACCAATTATTGGCTTCGTTTGTTAATTGAAACAGAAATGATTCCTGAGAAACAACTTGCTGATCTCTTGGATGAGCTCAACCAACTGATCGCCATTCTTACTTCGATCGTCAAAAAATCTTCCCAGCCCTTCCCACAATAATTTCACTCTTCTCTATTCAATTTTCACTCTTTTTATTTCCATGAATCCAAGACTAGAAAAAATTCAACTTAATACACGCAGGCACTTTTTGAAGAATTGTGGGGTAGGTCTGGGGATGGGTGCCTTGGCTCAACTTCTTTCCCCACAGGCATTCGGACTGTCCGCTCCACAAAATCCTTTGCTTCCCCGTGCTCCCCATTTCTCGCCCAAGGCAAAGCGGGTTATCTATTTGCACCTTACTGGTTCTCCCCCTCATCTCGATATGTGGGACTACAAGCCTGAGTTGAACAAACGCACCGATCAGGAATGCCCGGACGAATTTGTAAAGGGGAAGATGTTCGCTTTCACCTCGGGAACACCCAAGCTTATGGGTTCGCCCCGAACCTTTAAGCAATATGGTAAATCGGGCATGTGGATGTCCGATGCCATTCCACATTTGCATGAATTGGCGGATGATCTCTGCGTGATCAATTCAATGCACACCACCCAGTTCAATCATGCACCTGCTGAACTTTTTGTGCATACGGGCTTTCAGCAACCCGGCCGTCCATCCTTCGGTGCATGGACCACTTATGGCTTAGGTTCCGAAAACCAGGACCTTCCTGGATATGTGGTTTTAATTTCCAGCGGCACCCAGCCCAATGGCGGGAAGAACTCATACAGTGCCGGGTTTATTCCATCGGTATACCAGGGCGTGCAGTGCCGATCCAAGGGAGATCCCGTGCTTTATGTATCCGACCCTCCGGGGATGACCCGTGGGTTGCGCCGGACCAGTCTGGATGCGCTGCGGGATTTAAACCAGCAGGCGGCAGATAAATTTGCTCACCCGGAAACCCTCACCCGTATCGCTCAATACGAACTGGCTTACCGAATGCAGGCATCGGTGCCCGAAGTGATGGATATCAATAAGGAATCCAAGGAGACCATGGAAGCCTACGGAGCGAAGCCGGGAGAGGCCAGTTTTGCCAACAATTGTCTGCTTGCCCGCAGATTAGCTGAAAAAGGTGTGCGTTTTGTGCAGTTGTTTGACTGGGGTTGGGATTTTCACGGAACGGGGGAAGACAACTCCATTAACAAACCCGGTGGTCTGGAGAAGAAATGTGCCACCATGGATAAACCAATAGCCGCCCTGATCAAAGATTTGAAACAGCGTGGATTGTTTGATGATACTTTGGTCATTATCGGTGGCGAGTTTGGCCGTACGCCTTTCCGCGAGGGTCGTACATCCAAAGGGCAGTTGCTTGGCCGCGATCATTATCCGGATTGCTTCACCATGATCATGGCAGGAGGCGGGGTAAAGAGTGGTCATGTCCATGGAGCATCCGATGAGCTTGGCTTCAATATCGCCAGGGATCCCGTGCATGTGCACGACCTTCAGGCTACCTGGATGCATCTGCTCGGGTTTGATCATGAACAATTGACCTACCGTTTTCAGGGACGGGACTACCGATTGACCGATGTACATGGGCATGTGGTCAATGACCTGATTGCCTAGCTTTCTATTAAATCTGCCGTTTGGCAGGTTTTTACCATTTGTATGTTTGGCTCATTGAAATAAGTTTGGGGGTGTAATGAAACTCACCTTTTTGAATTTATTGTTGATTAACCTTATTACCGGCATCTTTGCTCTCTCCCTATCAGCTCAACCGGTGGTAGATGGCTTGAAATTAGCCGACCCAGAGTTGGAGATTACCCTGTGGGCAGATTCACCCTTACTGGCAAACCCCACCAATTTTGATGTCGATTCATCTGGCAGGATCTGGGTAACCGAGGGGGTTAACTATCGAAGGAGCAAAACAAGGGATGCGGGTGATCAGGTAGTAGTGCTGGAGGATA
>CALKMX010000121.1 GCA_938091675.1 uncultured Opitutales bacterium | reverse complement strand
GAAATTGCGGTAGTTGGCAAAGCACCCAAAGTTCAATGCGGAGAAACACTGGTACTTTCTGGTTCTTGGACCATGCACCCAAAGCATGGAAAACAGTTCTCATTTGATACTTTTGAGAGCAAGCTACCTGCCTCCGCCTATGGGATAAGAAAATACCTGGCCAGTGGCTTAATTCATGGAATTGGTAAGACTTATGCCAAGAAAATTGTGGATCATTTTGGTGCCGATACCTTACGCATAATCTCCGAGGAATCTGCCCGCCTTCGGGAGATTGAAGGGATTGGCAATATGCGGGCAAAAAGTATCAAGCAGGCGTGGGAGGAACAAAAAACAGTACGGGAGGTCATGATGTTCCTGCAGACCTACGGAGTGACCGATGCTCTTTGCCTTCGGTTAGTCCGCAAATATGGGAATGAAGCGAAAACGATTTTGGAATCTGACCCCTACCGCATCATCCGGGAGGTTAAAGGGATTGGCTTCAAAACCGCCGATCGTATTGCCCTAAACCTCGGACTTGCCAGCAATGGTCCGCCGAGGATTGATGCAGGAATATTGCACACAATGCAGGAATGTGAAGACCAGGGACATACTCACTTTGAGAGGCGGGAAATTGCCCTTCAGGCGATCGAGTTGCTACAGGCAAACTCCACAGATGTTGAAAGCCGGATTGATGCTTTGTTAACCCAGTGCGAAATCGTTGAGTCCAAGCCTGAATGGATACAGCTTCCCACAACAGCTAGGGCCGAGAACTCACTCGCACAATCGCTAGATCTTCTCATTCGTGGTAAATCGAGCCTTCCTCCAATCCTCATCGATAAAGCGATCGAGTGGGCTCAGCAAAAAGCAGGATTTCAATTTGCCAAGGAACAAACTAGCGGAGTGAGCCAGGCACTCTCTTCTAAAGTATCGATTCTTACGGGCGGTCCCGGTACGGGCAAAACTACCATTTTGCGTACTTTAGTGTCCATACTCAGGGCAAAAAAGACCAAAGTTTTTCTGACTGCACCTACCGGCCGTGCAGCCAAACGAATGTCCGAAAGCACCTCACACTTTGCCCAGACTGTACATAGGTTACTCAAGTTCGACCCATCCCAGGGCGGGTTTGTGATGAACGAACAAAACCCTTTGGTCTGCGATTTCTTAATCATGGACGAGTCCAGCATGCTGGATATTCGTCTGGCGGCAGCATTGATTCGTGCCCTTCCCGCCAATGCGCATCTCTTACTTGTAGGGGACGCAGATCAATTGCCCTCGGTCGGGGCAGGCAATGTCCTTAAGGACTTAATTGATTGCGGCGAACTCCCCGTTACCCGCCTACAGGTTACTTTCCGCCAGGCAGATGACAGCGGAATTGTGGGGCTTGCTCATGGGATTCTTTCCGGAAAGTCTGGGCCTCCTACCCCGTTGGAGCCAGTCTCTGCCCTGCCTCGCAATCATGATGTCCACTTTATCCGGGCGGAGTCCCCGGAAGAATGCGTGCAGGTGGTTTGCGATCTGTGCAAACGAATTTTGCCTAGGGCTTTCGGGATTGATCCAAAGAGCGACCTACAGGTGCTCGCCCCTCTTCATCGTGGGATTGGAGGCATAGCAAATTTAAATGATCAAATAAGGGATGCCCTAAACCCAAACGGGGCAACTCATGTAATGGGAAGCATGCTTTTTAGGGAAGGAGATAAGGTCATACAAACCCGAAACAACTATGACAAAGATGTATTCAATGGCGACCTTGGTATAATAGGTAAAGTGGACACCTTGAACGGTGTGCTGGAAATTGATTTTGAGGGAAGACTGGTTAAGTACGAGCGCATGGAAGTGACTGACCTACAACCTGCCTACGCTATTTCTGTACACAAGAGCCAGGGCAGCGAATATCCGGTGGTTATTTTCCCCATACTCAAACAACATTTCATGATGTTGCAAAGAAACTTGGTGTATACTGGTCTTACCCGTGCCAGAAAAAAAGTGGTTTTTGTGGGAGATCCCGCCGCTTATGCCATGGCAATCCGCAATAATAAAACGGTGGCCCGCCAGACTGATCTAATTCGTAAATTCAAAGAGAGACACCGAGTTAAACAACCATCAGATAACTAGCAAAAAAAAGAATTAGGTAAGCCGGGCCGGCCTTTACTAGCTTATCTTTCTCGACCTTTAAATGGTAGAGGACAGCCATGGTCATTAAAAATACTAACACAATAGCTGCCGGACGAATAAGAAAAGGCACCCAGTTCCCACAAAGAAAGCACAGGGATATCAAGATTTTAAGGAAGCCAATCAGGTACATAGTTTTTCTGGATAATCCATACACCGCAAATTCCTCTGCCATCGTCTTTGCCTGTTTGCCTCGAAAGCTGGTTGACCGGTTGAACCGCCATGTCCAAACGGACAAAAGAACAACCGCAACCCCACACCTGATAAGGATGTGATCTAAACTCTGCCAAGCTTCCATTTAAGGGTGAAAGCGGGTTAAATAACCAACCAGCTTAGTTGTCCATTGAGCAACGCCCACAGTTGCTAGGCATGCCAGAGCATGGAGGCATAGGAGCGGTGGACGAGTCTGAATTGTTAGCTGAAAAAACGGAAAGTTTTTTCACTAAATTCACGGAACCGCAGTGGGGGCACTTTGCCAAATTTTCCCAATCACTCGACCGAACCAAAACCTCAGAATCCTTTGAGCAATCTTGGCAGTCAAATTCGTAAATCGGCATAAAGGATCAATGAAATTAGTAACTGACCAGGAGATCAATAAAACGAATGATCATATAGTACAGGGAGACAAGAACACCCACCCCAAATAATCCAACAAACAAAAAGCTGGTCATTTTTTTAACCCCCTCTGTCTCGAGTATCTTGGGCTGCTTCTCCATAGATCCAATCATCACGATTAAATATACCACGATCGCAAAAACAGGCATAGTCACCATAAACCAATCAAATTCACTACTCATATATTTCATGATGTTAATATCATTACTGAAGTCAAGGAGGAGGGATTGCTAAAAGTAACATTTTACTGTCTATGGAGAAATTTACAGTAAAATGGCTAACCTTGCTTGAAAATAATTTGAACCAACCGAAGTTAGACTCGCCCTGTGTTCAAACTTTTGCATTTTTTCTTAAATGATTTCCCCAGCCCAGTCCAATAGCTCGTCCTCATCCAATAGGAAAATCCGGCACATAGTCTGCCTGAAGTTCAAAGATCAGGCATCCCCAGATCAAATTATTGAAATTGAGCAGCAGTTTCCTGCCCTGCAACAAAGCATTCCCGGAATCGAATCCATTGAATGGGGCAAAAACAACAGCACCGAGGGCCTTAATAAAGGATTCACTCACTGCTTTGTGGTTACTTTTGACAACGAAGACAGCCGTTCCACTTATCTACCCCATCCCCATCATCAAGCCTTCGTGGATATCCTCAAGCCCCTGCTTGATGATGTCTTTGTCATTGATTACGACTTATGAAAATAACTTGCTTTCTGCTCATACTGGGGGGTGGAATTTATTCCTGCCTAAGTGCAAAGCTGTCCACGCCAGCCATAATTGGTGCCAATATGGTGTTGCAGCAAAACCACCCCTGCCCCATCTGGGGTAATACCGAGCCTAATTCATCCGTTGTTCTCACTTTTGCAGGTAAAGTTTACCAAACCAAGGCCCTGGAAAATGGGAAATGGCGGATCACTCTCGATCCTCAACCCGCATCAAACAAGCCTCAAACCATGGTCATTACTGAGGGCAGATCCAGGGGTTGGCACTCCAATCGAAAAAACCTTACCTATAAATTAAAAAACACACCTGGCTCCCTTGTATACGAAAATGTCCTAATTGGGGAAGTCTGGCTGTGCTCTGGGCAGTCGAATATGCAGTGGAATGTAAATATGGCTGATGACAGTGACCTGGAGACCATGTCTGCCAATTATCCGAATGTTCGCCTGATCTCTGTCCCACAAGTGGGCAGCCAGGAACCGCAAACTGATTTTAAAGGATCCTGGGAAACCGCAACTCCGGAAACTGCCTCAAACTTTTCCGCGGTTGGGTATTTTTTTGGGCGCAGGCTTCATCAAATCCTCCAGGTTCCTGTTGGCTTGATCGACAACTCGTGGGGTGGTTCAGCCTGTGAAGCCTGGATTCCGCGGGACCGGCTCAAAATTCACCCCATTGCCCAGCCATATTTGCGGGAATGGGAGGAAAGAGAGAAAAACTATGACCACGACAGTCTATTAAAGGATTACAGGCAAAAGCTTGAAAAATGGGAACAGGAACGCAAGGCAGGTAAATCAAATACTAACCGCCCCAGAGGACCACGAAACCAAATGACTGGGCAACACAGACCGGCTAATTTATACAACGGTGTGCTCTACCCTGTTATCGGATACGGCATCAGGGGGGCCATTTGGTATCAAGGGGAGAGTAATACGGGCAGGGCTTACGCATACCGCGAAATTTTTCCTTTGATGATTCAATCATGGAGACAGGCATGGGGGCTGGGAGATTTCCCCTTTTACTGGACCCAGCTTGCCGATTTTAAAAATGAGGGCAGCGAGCCAGGAGATTCCACCTGGGGGGAACTTCGGGAATCCCAGACCCTTACTCTCAAAAAACTTACTAATGTTGGAGAAGCAGTGATTATAGATGCGGGTGAAGGCCGGGATATCCATCCCCGAAATAAGCAAATCGTGGCCAACCGTTTGCTTCGGCATGCCTTGGTGAATGAATATGGACACAACATACCGAACCAAAGCCCTCTGTACAAATCCCATGAGATCAAAGGAAACAAAATCCAAATCACTTTCGATAAAGTTGGGCAAGGACTGTACTGCTTCGATACAAAAACACCTGTGGGCTTTGCTATATGTGGAGCTGATCAAAAATTTGCCTGGGCGGAGGCTAAACTAATCGCAAAAGACAGGGTTGAGGTTTGGTCAAACTTGGTACCATCCCCCGTTGCGGTTCGTTACGCATGGTCGGACAATCCTGTCTGCAATCTCTACCGCAAAGACGGATCCGTCACCCTGCCTGTCACCCCTTTCCGGACCGATGATTTCCCTCTAACCACCATGGGAAAGTAAAACAGATCGTGAACAAGTATTGCATTCAGTTAGCCGCACTTCTTTTTAGTGGAATATGCCTGCAGGCATCGGATGGATTGCTTCAACAAATCGAAAGTCTGGGCACCCTTACGCAAATACCTAAATCATACTTGGCAAAAGGCTCCCAAAAATCGGATAACCCCAGAGCCATTTACTTCGATTCCCTACCCTACGAGGGAAAAGACACCCGCACCTATGCCTGGCTGGGGTTACCAAAGAACCGCGAAGGAAAAGTTCCCGGCATCGTACTGGTGCACGGTGGCGGTGGGTCCGCTTTTAAGGAGTGGGTCGAACGGTGGAACAAACATGGATTTGCCGCCATCAGTATCGCTGTTGAAGGACAAACATGCAGCAAGGTTGTAAATGAACAAAATAAGAAGGTATGGGAGAAACATCAGTGGGCGGGTCCATCACGGGTAGGAGTCTTCGGAGACTCTAAGCAGGAACTAAGGGACCAATGGATGTACCATGCCGTGTCCCAAACCATTCTCGCCAATTCCCTCCTCCGCTCACTCCCAGAAGTAAACGAGGAACAGGTTGGATTGATGGGAGTGTCCTGGGGTGGAATCATCAGCTCAATTGTTATGGGGATCGACCAAAGGTTCGACTTTGCTATTCCTGTTTATGGGTGCGGATATTTAAACGAAGCGGACAACCACTACAAGAGTGCCTTGGCTAACAACCAACCTTACTTAAGAGGGTGGGAAGCTGGCCACCGACTTAACCGTGCTACTATGCCCGTGCTATGGCTATCCTGGCCCGGAGATAAACATTTTCCCATGGAAATCCTGAAGAAGTCCTACGACGAATGTGGGTCAGCAAATATGGTCTCCCTGGTGCCTGGCATGGGGCATGGGCATGGGCCGGCCTGGGCAAGACCAGAGGGTTATGCATTTGCCAAATCGGTTTTAAAAAACGGCAAGCCCTGGTGCCAGAGACTGGAGTCAGGAGTTTTAAAAGATCAGACATTTGCCCGATTCAAAACCGATCGGCATCTAAACTGTGCCACCCTTGTGTACTCGAAGGATGGTGGGATCACCGGGCACAGGAACTGGATTCAAACCCAGATCCGACTGGTTCAAAAAGGGAATATTTGGTTAGCCGACTGGCCGTTACCCGAGGGTACAACTGGATGGTTTATCAATGTGGAAGCGGATGGATTGATCGTAAGTTCAGATTATCACACAGAACAATCCCAACCCCAGAAAACCTTACTTCATTAAACAAGGAAGCAGGGCACCGTCCCGCATGCCATGAATCACTTTCTTGTCCATTGGACAGAATGTCGCGAGGGCACCCTGTAAATTCGCTTTTCCGTCGTAAAGAAAATAGTAAGGGGATAAGCGAAGCCTCCCTGCCATCGACTCGCATACGCCATCGTTATTATAAACGGGATGAGTCATGGTGACCGGCTTTTTGAATTCCTGCAAAATTGTAATCGGATTTGGGAAATACTTCAGGGACTGCTCAACGGCCCCCGCCCATTCCTCAGCAGACACATCCTCTCCCACTACCACACTTCTCGCCCCCCATGCAGTCTCGTGAAAACCACTCGCCTTGAGCACTAGCGACCTTTCTTTTTTGGACGCCTCACTTAACCCTTTCCAAGAATGCAATCGTTCCCCGCTGATCATTGGGCCATCAATGGAAGCACCTGGGGGTACCGGTTGTGGGTCAAGTATCCAGGATGGCGGAATCGTGTGGCATAACAGTTTCACATCCACTTTACTGAGGTTTTCCTGCCAATAGGCATGTAGCTTTGGATGATGGAGCAAAGCAAGGGACAGTTTTTCCTCGAGAAAGGGTCGCATCCCTGGAGTAACGACCAGATTTCCCGCCTCCACACACTTGGCAAACTCGGGCATTTGCGGAATATCAGGGTCGAACAATTCCCAGAAGCGGTAAATTACGTCGATCTTTTTTCCGTGGAGAAAAACTTGCTCATCTGCAATGGATACCTCATTTGGAGCTGCGACTAAAACCTTCAGTCCATCTTTACAAAGCTCTTCCCCCAGCCATTCCATTTCGGGTCGGTAAGTGGCCGATTCCTCGCTCACCAAAATGGCAAATTGAGCATCCCTCCCAAGTTTACCAGCCTGTTCCATTAAGCACTGCCCAAATGCTTTGGCCATACCTGGGGCACGGTCCCCCAAGTATAACCTGCCCAGTTGATCCGTAAGGCCAATACCCCCAGGTACGGAATCCCATTCGGTCAAAGCAAATCCATTGCGGGATGGTAAAAGGTCGGGCCGAAGCACCGGTGGTAAGGCTCCTAACATTGAAGAGGAACGGGAATGATCAATCAACCACTGGGGCTTTCCGGCATCCAGATACTCCGCAACCCATGGAGTAAAGTAATCCTTATTGCGGAGAATTTTCTCTCCTCTTGCCGATTTTAAATAGAGCCGTTCAAGGGCACGGAAAAAGGAGACTCCGGCATTTCCAAGTTGAGTCAGGAAATCAATTGCATCGGCAGGGAGTTGCCAGGCTTGGTTCGACCACTTCCAGGACTTTTCCGCAAAAAGAGAAGTCTTCTTTGAACTCTCGATTTCATCCCAGCTTACATGGGGAATGGAACCGTGCGGATCAGTCGTCAATTTGGATATCCTTGTTTCGTTGCCTGGGGCATCCTGCCCGTAACCATCCATTGACAAATCGGTCAAGGTCACCGTCCATCACTGCCTGTACTCCGGATGTTTCCACACCGGTTCGCAAGTCCTTGACCATTTGGTAAGGCTGAAAAACATAGCTCCTGATTTGATTCCCCCAGCCCATCTCGCCTTTATCCCCGTAAAATTTTTCCATCTCCGCCCGCTTTTCATCCTGCTGTTTTTCATACAACCTTGATTTAAGGGCTTTCATCGCGGTATTTTTGTTTTTCAACTGGGAACGTTCATTTTGGCACTGCACCACAATATTGGTGGGCAAATGAGTGATGCGTACCGCCGAGTCAGTCTTATTTACATGCTGGCCACCCTTGCCGCTTGAGCGGTAGGTATCGATGCGCAAATCATCGTCCGGAATATCCATGTCCAAATCATCATCTTCCATCTCCGCGATCACATCAACGGAACAGAATGAGGTATGCCGGCGCTTGTTCGAGTCAAAGGGGCTAATTCGTACCAACCGGTGCACCCCACGCTCCGCCTTGGAATACCCATAAGCATTGGTTCCATCAATCCGCATGGTGCATCGGCTGATACCAGCCTCTTCTCCTTGCTGAATATCCTGAATTTCCACCGAAAATCCGCGTCTCTCCGCCCAGCGTACATACATTCGCATGAGCATGTCTGCCCAGTCGCAGGACTCGGTACCCCCTGCCCCGGCATGAATACTAAGTAAAGCAGGACGTATATCCATGGGCTCGCTTAAAAAGCTTTCGACTTCAAGGTCCTCTATCTTCTCTACCAAAATCTCCAACTCATGGGAAAATTCGCCCAACATGGCAGAATCTGTCTCATCCTCGTCGCAGAGTTCTGCCATTGCTTCCACATCGCCCACCAGGTTTTTGAAGCTTTCGATTTTTTCAACTATTTGTTTAAGGCGGTTACATTCAGAACTTACCCGTTTTGCTTCAGATTGATCATCCCAAAAGCTCGGGCTGGACATTTGCTCCTCCATTTCAACGATGGTTCCTTTTTTCTCATCGCATTTTAAAAAGGCCCACAAATGATTGGTCCGCTTAAGCAGGGTTTGCAATTCGGCTTTTTGTTCCGGTGTAATCATATAAATTGTTTAGACAGTAAAATCCGATCCTTCTGGTACATCCAGGTGCAACCCACATTCTCTGCCATGACCACCGTGCCTCGCATCCTCCACTTTTTCCACCTCGCTTATTTTACGGGTACTGTGCCAGTCGCCAACTGAATCATAATCCATCCCTTCAAGAGGATGGTAAGGAAGATCATTTTGGGGTAAATACTGGTAGGTTGTCCGGTCATCCCAATCCAGGATCGGGTATAATTTAAGAACGCCATTTTGCGCTTCCAGAAAGTTAAGCTCTTTGCGCTCGTTGGCCTGAGTTCTTCGAAGTCCAGCCATCCATACCTTGGCATCAAGTTCCTGCAGAGCCCGGTCCATTGGCTCTTTTTTGTTCAACCAGTTGTACTTGGTCATTCCCTCCTTCCCCTGTTCCCACAATTTCCCAAAGGATGCTTCCTGGAAAGCAGGAGATAACTTTGCTGAGTAAACTCGTGCCTTAAAATTAAGTTTCTCCTGTAGGCTAAGAGCATACTCATAGGTACCAGGAAACAAATATCCCGTATCGATAAAAACGATGGGGATTTCCTCACTCACCTGACGGATCAAATGGATCATCACCGCACTTTGCAGGCCAAAACTGGTGGAAGCGACCAATCCTGCACCATATTCTTCCCAGGCCCAACGAATCCGTCCTACTGCATCCAGGTCAGCAAGTTGGAGATTGATTTTTTTTACATCCACGAGATTCATATTCATTCAGGCAAGGGATCATCCTGACAAAATTTCCGCCATGAGTAAAGAGCGGGCATTAAATATGACAGAATGGAATTAAGATTGGCTCCAATCATCTGCTTGCTTAAGTTTTTGCCCTATGGACGACATTGATCAACTTTCCCAACGCCTACCGTTGCTTTCCCCTTGCATGGACTCGATCCGTAAGGCCAGTCACTCCTTAACCACCGCCTTTCAATCAGGAAACAAACTCCTACTCTGCGGCAACGGGGGAAGTGCCGCAGATTGCGAACATATCGCCGGGGAACTGGTTAAACGTTTTTCCAAACCACGCCACATCCGTGGTGAATTGGCGGAAAAACTCGGTCAGGAACTTACCCAAAATCTGCACGGTGGACTGCCTGCCCTATCCCTGCCTTCCATGATCGGGTTTCACACTGCCTTTGCCAATGATGACGACTCTCAATATGCATTCGCCCAACAGGTCTTGGCTTTTGGGAAACCGGGCGATGTGCTCCTTTGCATCAGCACCTCCGGAAATTCAAGGAACCTTGTGCATGCCGTAAAAACTGCCCATGCACTCGGTTTGACCACTATTTCCCTTACGGGAGAAAGCGGTGGTCTCCTTGC
>CALKMX010000120.1 GCA_938091675.1 uncultured Opitutales bacterium | reverse complement strand
CCAAGTACAGATTCCCGAGGACCGGTCATACCGAGATCGGACTGGTAGGCACTACCCCCTTTTAGAATCCTGCCATCCGCAGTGGGCACATGGGTATGGGTGCCATAAACCATCGCCACGCGACCATCAAGGTGCCAGCCCATGGATTCCTTTTCCGAAGTGGTTTCGGCATGAATCTCGCATAGGATAGTGTCGCAGGAGTCTTTAAGCTCGTTAACGATCCGGTCAGATGTGGCAAAGGGACAATCCACTTTCGGACCCATGAAAGTACGTCCAAGCACGGTAAATAGACCAACCTTAGAACCGTTAACCTCGAAGATTAAACGATCACGACCTGGATTAGAGGCAGGGAGGTTGGCCGGACGGCAAACATAGTCGAGTCCATCGATCTCGTTATTAAAATTTTTCTGGTCCCAGACATGATCGCCCAGGGTGATCCCCATTACCCCAGCACGATGGATTTCCTCTGCCGTCTTGGCAGTAATCCCTGCCCCTCCGGCGGCATTTTCCCCATTGGCAAAAACAGCATCTACAGGAAAGAGCTCAAGAAACTTGGATAGATGACCCGACAAAAAATTCCGCCCCGGGCGACCGACAATATCCCCAAGAAGCAAGATTTTCATGGAATGATTAAACCGAAACCTGGGGAATTACCGGGAGTAAATAAAAGACGGTTGAGAACAGTTTCCAAACTTCCGGTTATGAAGGGATATGGGTTTTGCCTCTTCAAACTCGGTGTCGATTACTTTGATCTCCGTGGCTCCACCCGTTGATCGACTGGTAAAGAAAACATGTCTGCCGTCATTGGCCCAGCAAGGTTGCATCGCATGATCGTTCCCCCGGGTAATCATGCGGCTGGCCCGGTCATTAAAGTTGTATTCAAATATCTGGAAGCCTCCCCCCACCGCAGCAGTAAAGGCAATACGGGCAGGGTCTACCGGGTTCCACGCTGCCTCAACGCAGTGAGAACTGACATTGGTGGCAATACGGGAGAGTACTCCGCTGGAAAGAGAGACCTCGTAAAGTTGTGGCTTGCCCCGCGTATCGGAAGTAATAATTAAGCGGCGACCGTCAGGAGACCAGCATGGCCCTGATTCATTGCTCTTATTATTGGTGATTCGGCGGGGACGTTCGTAAGGTGTGTTGGCCAGCCAAAGCTCGGGATTTCCAGAGGTGGAGAGAATGAGAGCGGTCTGGGCAGTCCTGGGGTTCTGGACTGCATGAAGGTTACTGCCTTTGTAATTAGCCACAGTGGCCACCCTTCGGCTGGCAATATCGAGGTGGTAGATATTGTTAAAAACCTTGCGGTTGCTGGTAAAAAAGAGCCCCGTTCCATCGTTATTCCAGCTGGGATTGAAGGTCATTTTACCAAAATCAGTCTGGGGCTTGGAATAGGTCATCATGGAATCAGAGACAAAGATCTCCTTGGCTCCTGATAAGTCTGAAAGAAAAGCAAGTCGACCGGAGAAAAACCCAGGCACCCCAAGTATTTCCTTAACCAAGCGGTCACAGGCTAAGGAAACGGCTCCCTCAATGGTGGAATCCTTAACCACAAAACGAGCGAATGGTGACTTGGGATTTCCCTGGGTGAGATCAACCTGAATATCATTGCCACCAGCGGAACTGAAGGTGGCAGAAAAACGGCTCTCTTTTTCGGATGCAAGGCGCAAACCACCATGGACAAAAATTGGCTTACTTATTAGAGGTACTAAAACTTTGGGAGTTCTTCCCAAGTCAATAGGTATTTGCTTTTTGGCAAGCTCACCTTCTATAGGACCAAGCACAATTGCCGAATCCTCCGCCCGGAGAAACGGCAAGGAAATAAGGGCTATTAAAACACAAAAGACACTCCGTATGAAACGGAGCTTAAAATTTTCCAAATCCACACTCATGCTGATTAAACTTTAGCACCCGTCACCTCTCATCAAGCGAAAAAACGGACTATGGCTAAAAAAATCCTCTCGGTTAGCCCATTGAATCTCCTTTTCTGAGAATATAAAAGAAAATACAGCTTTTCTCCTTGCCGATAACTTGGCCAGCTTGCTTGATAATCCGTTTGATTTATGAGCGACGAAGCAATTCTTACTATCCTTAAAACAGTCAACTACCCTGGGTTTAGCCGGGACCTTGTTTCCTTTGGCTTGGTTCAAAAAGCAGAAATGAAGGGGTCTACTGCTCAAGTAATCCTGGAATTATCATCCTCGGATCAAACTCTGCCAAAAACGATCCAAAAAGAAGTCGAAGAAGCCCTGCTTGCCGCCCCTGCCATCGATAAGGCTGAGGTAATGATACGGGTAAAAAAGAGTGCGAGTCCTCAGAATAGTCAGTCCAATCAGGAAAGCGAAAACCTCAGTGGGGTAAAACGCATCATTGCGGTGGCCAGCGGTAAAGGTGGTGTCGGGAAATCGACCCTCTCCGTGAACCTTGCCTGTGCCCTGGCTAGAATGAAAAATTTGAGCGGGGAACCGTTGAAGATTGGGCTGATGGATTGTGATCTTTATGGACCATCCGTGCCTTTGTTAATTGGAGCTTCCGGCAGACCCGAACTGGTGGGCGAAAACACTTTAGCACCAGTAGAAAGCTACGGAGTGAAGACGATTTCCATGGGTTTATTAATCGATGAGGAAAGTCCGGTTGTCTGGAGGGGACCGATGATCATGAAAACCATCCAGCAATTTGCCCATAATGTGGTTTGGGGAGATCTCGATTATTTATTGATCGATCTCCCTCCGGGAACGGGAGATGCCCAATTATCCCTTGCCCAGATACTACCTCTCGATGGTGTAGTGGTGGTTACCACCCCACAAAAAGCTGCGGTTGATGTGGCCAGACGGGGTGCAAGAATGTTTGAAAAAGTAAATGTGCCCATTTTGGGAGTCGTTGAAAACATGAGTTATTTGCTCGACGAAGAAAGTGGCAGAAAAAACCATATATTTGGTCAGGGCGGAGGTGCCACTACTGCGCATGCCCTCAAATGTCCATTTCTTGGAGAAATTCCCCTTCATGAAGAAGTCAGGCTGGGGGGAGATCATGGCACACCCGTGGTGATCGCCAATCCGGATAATCCCTCGAGTAAAGAAATGACAGAAGTAGCCCGCAAATTGACAGAACTTCTTCCGGGGGACTAGCTAACTAAAGAATATGAGTTCTTGGGCTGCGTGCCTCAAGTATCAAAGCCTAGTCGATACTAGGCCTTTTTGATTTCGCGATGAATGGTGCGGCGACGGAGAAATGGGTTGTACTTTTTCTTTTCAACCACTTCGGTCTGCAACTTTTTATTGCGGGAACTAAGGTAACGAGAAGGTGGTTTCCCTTCTTTCCGCGCTTCGGTGCACTCTATAATCACTGTTTCTCTAGGCATAAGGCTTTTGAAAATGTACAATTTGCAGAATGTTCGCAATCAAAAAGGCAAACGGTTATTTATTTGTGAACCAACATAAGTTTCAATTTGCCAAGTAATTTGGTCTGAGCATAGGTTAGCCCTATGGAAGCCAATTCTACTGATGGAATAACCCCTGCGATGGAGCAAAAATTTCGTGAACTAAATCTCGAAAAGGCCAACCAGTCAGCCGCAGAAGTCCCGAAAATGGGCAATGAATCATCGGTCAAGGTGACTAAGTCGGCCGATGATTTAGACCTGGGGGGGTCGCTGAAAGATCAAACCCCGCCCAAATTAATGGATCAGAATTGTGGAAAGCCGGGGGAACCGCCCCCTAGTGTGGACACGGTGGATGATCCTGGTGTTGATTGCACCCGAGAGCCAGACTGGCAGGTGGTAAAACCAGACAACTTACCCGAAAAACCAGAACCTACCCAGGTGCACAATGATAAATACTGGGACGAAAGAAGCCTGGACCGGGAGTTGGAGGAAGTGGATTTACAGGAAGAAATGATTAGGAGAGAGTTGGAAGATTTTGACCGGGCAGCCCGTGCGGGGGATGACCCTGGAAGACCTTTCCAGAATGAAGTGCTCGATCCATACTACGGTGGGGGCAACCCTCCCTCCGAACAACCGGGCTCAAACAACAGTCTGGATTCCTTTATTTGAGCGTAATTTTTATTTCCTGATCTGGTGAAACATGGAAGCACCGGAAAAGATTGATCTGGTTGGAGAATTCCTTGCCTTACGATGGAAAGACGGTACGGAATTATTTTTGGAATCCCACTACCTGCGGGCAAATTCTCCCAGTGCTGAACAGGCTGGTGAGACAGATATTTTTGGTAGAATTTCGGGGGGAAGTGAACTGCGGCAGTATGAGGGCGTTTCGATCCGAAGATTTGAAAGAGTCGGGAATTATGCGGTCCGGTTACTTTTCAGTGACGGGCACGGGTCGGGAATCTATTCGTGGGATTACCTGTCTTCCCTGCAACCTACTGAATAAGTAAGAGAAGGTTAAAATCAGGCCATGCCACGGGCACTGGCCCGGGCAAAAGACAGTATCTCACTGAGCACCGTGCCTGAATCCGTGTTGAAATTTTCCTCCAGGTGCTGCAAGGCTTGAGAACGGTTAAAGTCACGACGGTACAAGACTTTAAATGCGGTACGAATCAGATCGATTTCTGATGATTCAAACCCCGCCCTTTCCAGCCCAACCTTATTAATGGAACGGACATCAGCCGGTGAGCCGTCTGCAAGCATAAAGGGGGGGACATCCTGCACCAGCTTGGAACAGGCAGATACCATACAGTGACGGCCCAACCTGCAAAACTGATGAACCCCTGCACCCCATCCGATATTTACATGGTTGCCCACTTCCACATGACCACCAAGAGCCGAGTGGCTGCTCATAACAAGATGATCCCCTATGGTACAATCGTGGGCCACATGGCTGTAAGCAAGAAAGACATTATTGGATCCAATGGTGGTAAAGTCCTCTGAATTGGTGGCCACATGGGCAGTCACATATTCGCGGAAAATATTTCCGTCCCCAATTTTTAAACCAGGATCGCCCCCCTGATATTTCAGATCGTGGGTTAAGCCGCCAATTAGGGCGTAGGGAAATATGGTATTGTTGGCACCGACCGTAACCTTTCCCTCCACGGTTGCATGATGTAAAACCCGGCTGTGATCACCAATTACAACTTTTTCTCCAATGTAGCAAAATGGGCCTATTTCTACATCTTCCCCAAGCTGAGCATTGGGCTCAACAATGGCTTGTGGATGAATTTTGACCGACATGAAAGGCAGGATCAGGCTTCATCGCCTGCATCGACAATGGCAAACATCAAGCTCGCAGAGGAAACCAGGTGGTCGCCAACCTTGCACTCCACCTTGGCGGTGGCCAGTTTATTCCCTCTTACTTTTTCGAGAGTGGCGACAATAATCAGTTGATCACCCGGCACAACGGGTTTGCGAAACTTTACTTTGTCCGCACTCATAAAAAAAGCGACCTTCCCTTCGGCTGATCCCTTACGAAGCAACAAAATACCAGCTGCCTGAGCCATGGCTTCAAGCTGCAAGACACCAGGCATGACGGGATGTCCAGGAAAGTGACCCGGGAAAAAAGGTTCATTGACCGATACATTTTTCAATGCGGTCAGGCTGGTATCGCCATCCATCGAAATCACACGGTCGATCAGAACGAAGGGAAACCGGTGGGGCAAAACATCGAGCACCCGCCGGATATCCAGCTCGGTTTCATCGGGCATAACATAAGATTTCCTTGGCGAAGTACCGACGGAAGCTTTCCCCTTTTTTCCAGCGGCAGTCTCAATTATTTTTGCAACAAGTTGGGAATTTAAAGAATGGCCCGGTCGAACCGCAATGATATGGGCCTTAAGAAACTTTCCAAGCAGGGAAAAATCGCCCACGATATCAAGGATTTTATGCCGAACAAATTCATCCTCAAACCGGAGAGGTTCCTTGGAGAGAATCTTATCACCTTTGATGACAATGGCACTGTCCAGGCTGCCCCCCTGAATTTTGCCAATTTTAATGAGTTCTTCAATTTCCTCGTAGATGGTAAAGGTGCGGGCCGGGGCAATCTGAGCAACATATGTTTCGGGGTCGATATCGATCGAAAGGTGCTGTACGTGGATCCCCCGATCATCCGCCGAAGTGCAGGTAACTCGAAACCCGTCATGGGGTAAAGCAATAATCGAACGGTTACCTGAAGTCACCGAAACCGGCTCAGTAATTTCCAAAAATTTCCTGTCCTCTTCTTGCTCCAAAGGTTCGGCTTCCATGATCAGGTTAACAAATGGACGGGAGGAACCATCCATGATTGGAGGTTCACTTGCATCCAATTCAATCTCCGCATTATCAATACCACATCCAGCAAGTGCACTAAGCACATGTTCGATCGTATGGACTTTGGCGTTGCCGTCGGTAATGGTGGTGCTCCGTACCAGGTCAGAAGTATTTTCCGCCAATGGCTTGATCTCTGGCTTGCCGTACAAATCTACCCGGCGGAAGAGGAATCCGGTATTGGGTGCAGCTGGCTTTAGAGTCATGGTGACTTCTTCGCCAGTGTGCAGGGACTTGCCCTGTATCGCTCGTTCCTTAAGAATGGTGCGTTGCTTGGTTGCCATCAGACCAAGATTTTTATGTCACTTTGGCAACCCTGTAAAGGATGGAAGGTAACCCCTTAATCAACACTTGAAAAGCAAGCGTATTTTTGTAGGGTTGTCGTATCTTTATCCTACCGTATTTTCATAATTGCCCGCAGAATCTTCCAGTTTTAAGAAGCGCTTAAAGCGCGAATACCGAAAAACATTGGATCGCTTGGTACGATCCCATGCTTTTCACAAGCTTGCTGTACGCATGATCTACCTGATTGGATTTATTCTGTCGGTAATTTTAGGAGCGCTGGTTTACTTCGACAAATAAGCAGCAAACAGAATACCAAAGTAGTTTAATTTCCCGGAAAGGGAATTGAGCTAATTGACTTCTCAAATTTCAACGCCTTCTCCCACGCTTGGCATGCTAAGTCGAAATCATCTGGTTTAATCTTCGGATCGAGAAGAAGGTCAACAAAACGGGCATACCCCTGCTCCCTTAAATAGTTGCCCAAGTGTACATTTGATCGTGGGTGACCGATGAGGGAACGA
>CALKMX010000119.1 GCA_938091675.1 uncultured Opitutales bacterium | reverse complement strand
ATTCACCACCGCAGGAAGCGTGGACGACGGCAAAAGCACTTTGATTGGTAGACTGTTTCATGACACGAAGGCAATTTTCGAAGACCAACTCGAAGCAATAGAGCAAAGTAGTAAAAAAAGAGGGGATGAAAACATTAACCTCGCGTTATTGACAGACGGCTTACGGGCAGAAAGAGAGCAGGGTATAACCATAGATGTCGCTTACCGCTACTTTGCCACGCCTAAGAGGAAATTCATTATTGCGGACACCCCGGGCCATATCCAGTACACCCGGAATATGGTAACGGGTGCATCCACCGCCAACCTTGCCCTGATTTTGGTCGATGCAAGAAATGGAGTGGTTGAACAAACCAAAAGACACAGTTTTATTGCCGACTTGCTTGGGATTAAGCATGTCGCAGTGTGCATCAATAAGATGGACTTGGTGGGCTATGAGGAATCTGCCTACTTCAAAGTACTCGAACAATTTACTGATTTTGCGAGTCGCCTGGAAAATGTGACTGATATTACCTTTATCCCCATATCCGCACTGAAGGGGGATAATGTGGTTGATCGGTCGGAGAACATGACCTGGTATAAAGGACCACCCTTGCTTTACCACCTTGAAAATGTCTATGTGGGATCGGATTTTAACCATGTCGATGCCCGCTTTCCGGTGCAATGGGTTATCCGTCCGCATTCTGACGAACATCATGATTTTCGTGGCTTTGCTGGCAGAGTAGCAGGAGGTGTTTTTAAAACGGGGGATGAAGTTACCGTGCTGCCCTCTGGGTTTAACTCGAAAATTAAACAAATTTTGCTGGCTGACAAAGAAATTGAAGAGGCATTCCACCCTCAGTCCGTCACCATACTTTTAGAAGATGAAATTGATATCAGCCGGGGCGATATGCTGGTTAAACCAAACAATCAGCCCCATAGCACTCAGGACCTGGATGCAAGAATTTGCTGGTTTTCTGGGGCTAAAAAGCTCACTCAGGGCACCAAACTGATTCTTCGTCATACGACTAAGGAAGCCCAAGTCATTGTTAGCCAAGTTAGTTACAAAATTGATGTCAATTCATTGCGCAAAAATGAAGAGCAAAAAGAACTTGGAATGAATGACATTGGCCGGATCACCCTTAGATGCTCCCAGCCCGTCTTTTGGGATTCGTACAGAAGAAACCGGAACACCGGGAGTTTCATTCTGGTCGATCCGTTTACCAATGAGACTTTAGGTGCTGGAATGCTTAGGTGAACTCCCCGGTTTCATTGAACTGATCAAAATTCCTTTTCTTGGCTATTTGCCTGTAGTCTTAAGCAGGCTTCCTTTTTGAACCTATTATTCATGAATAAAAAAATCTTAATTTCATCACTTGGCATTTTACTGATGTCAGTTAACTACTCCTGCCTTTTGGGTCTCAATCCAGATAATTCAGAAACCCAAAAATCAGATTCGGCAAAATCATATTCCTGGACTACTGACCATATGCATGTGGGCGTTCGCTGGCAGCCTTTTGGCCTTCCTGGTTGCGAGCTTTATGACGCCAACCGTCCACTCATTTCAAAGCACAGCAGTTACGCTCAATTCTGGGTAAGCTGGAACGCAGTAGAACCCAAAGAAATTAATACAGATTACGAAAATCATATGTCTGGCCAATTGCAGGCGATCAACAACGCCGTAAATCTGTGCGTAGAACGAGGGGTCAAGGTGGAACTGGTTATGTGGCACACACCCGCATGGGCTTCCGAATCGGGCAAGGGTGGACCCTGGCGTCCAAAGCCCAACCTCCATGCCGAGTTTGTAACCCGAATGGCAACTTTTTTTAAGGGGAGGGTGGATGCCTACCAATTGTATCACGAGGTCAACCTAGAGGGCATGATGAAAGATGGGGATATCCAATTCATCATTGATGAGATTTTCAAAAATGGTGCCCGGGCAATCCGAAAGGTGTATGATAGTGCCCCCCAGTTGCCGGTTATTATCTCTACCTCTGGCACTTCTCCCTGTGAGGCATGCGGTGCACTTGAAGGGCTCAAGGGCGGCAAAGGTGCCATAGCAGTCAACGATTATTATGATCAACTCATTGCATCTGCTGAAATGTTACAGGAAGTGGAGGCACTGAATATGAATGTATCGGATCATTTTAATGGATACGGAATGATGGATGGTCAGATTATTCCTCATGTGTGGGGACAATATGATTTAGTCAGAAAGAAATTGGATCAGGCTGGTTTTGTGGAAAAGAAGATACTGTCCTCTGAATCGTGGATCGTCTGGGACGGTTCAAACAATAACCACGATGTAAACGCGGATGGAGTAAAAGACGAGAGAGATGCCTATGACAAGACAGTGACCATCTTTGGAAAATTACTTCAACGGGGATTAAACACCGTTAATATGCCTTGGTGTGACAATTCGAGCCGCTGGTCCATGGGGTTGGTCAAGCGGGTAGATTACAATGGAAGGGTCCAGCAACTGAAACCACAGTGGGTGGTACCAGCCAATGACGGAGGGCCCGGGATCATCTCTCGTAAAATAAATTTAAACGGTTCCCGATCCGGTTATTCAGATGATAATTTCGTACCTGCTGAAATGCCTGAAAGTGGACTCCCATTTACCGAGAAAGATTATATCAACCCGGGAGACCCTAACCATTTACACTACTATATCTGGAGATGGTACTCACAAATATCTGGCGGCTCGGATGAAGTGATTCGCCATGCCATAGCTGGTGAAAGTGGTAATGATATCAAAGTACTTGGGATTGGGATGACTGGAAACGAGCAATACCGGATTTCCTCGTACAACCGGACCCAGAAAAAATTTGTTGTGCTCATCTATTCGGGTGGTGCAAACGGTAAAGGATGGGCGGATGTCTCCATTCCTTCCACCATTCAAAATGGTAAGTATTATAATAACGAACACTCGGTTTTCGATTTTCGGGGGGAAGGAATCTCGAATGGTCAAAAATACTCCGCTAAAGTCACCACCCATGACATAAGTCGCACAGATGGAAGTGAGCAGGATTTAAAGGAAACGATATATTCCAATCAAAAGGCACAAAATGGCATACTGAAAGCCCGGATTAACAGGATGAACAAATTCACAAAGATTGAATTTTCCCGTTCAAACTAGTTAAGTGGTTTTCAACTCATCAAATCGCTTTGTTTGAGAAGTTTATTTTTTTCAAAATTTAGGGAGTGGCTTTGTAAAGCCTTTCTCGATGCGACCGGTAATTTACAGAGCAAAACTACAACCAGCACACTGAAAAGCCAAATAGCCAGCGTAATACTGGATAAATCAAACATTACAAAGCAAAGTAAAGTAGATAAGGCAAAGAACAGAAAGCCGATTATCCGGAACCCCCAGACCATTTGTTTGCAAGCTTTTAGGTAGTGCATTGCCGACCCACAAATTATGCAGTGCGGAATTTCGATATTTTCCGAATAACATCCGCCCTCTAAATCCGAGCGCGAATAACCATCCCATTTTCTTCGGTAATCGGTGAAACCCAAACAGGTGGAGCACCAAGGTTCATCCTTTGGTGATTGGGTAAGCTCAATTATTTCATCTTCCATCAAACCGTATAGATTTTCCTAAATCATGACATTCTCATACACTTTAAGCAAGGGGAGTAAGATGATCAGGCAAATTCTTTGCTTATATTTAGAGTTGTCACATTCCCCATCAAGACATTGATGTTATTTATGTCTTTTCCTAATGAAAAAGAAGAGAGAGACGGAAGGATGCTACTCAATTCTGTCCCCGGGATTGGTCCCGTTCTTGTAAGCCGGTTAATGGAAAGATTTGGGGATAATCCCTGGGAAATCATATCGGCTAAACGTTCAGAGCTGAAGCAGGTGCTGGGTGTTGGCGATCAAATCGTGGACTCGCTTGGAAGTGCGATTAGTTCTGACTGGTTGGACAAGGAAAAGGCAAAACTCGACCATTTAGGCGCCAAGTTCGTACATGGGAATGGATTGCCAGAATTCCTTACCGAACTCCCGGATCCACCCATTGGACTTTATTGCCTGGGGGAAATCCCAGCACTTCCTTGCCTCTCTATAGTTGGCACAAGAGTGCCATCTTTGTACGGAAAAAAACTTGCCCGGAAATTTGCATCCGAATTAGCAAGTTCTGGAATATGCATCGTTTCGGGGATGGCAAGAGGGATAGATAGCGAGGCACACTGGGGAGCATTAGAAGCCGGCGGCAAGACTATCGCGTTTATGGGAAGTGGGATGGATGTGATTTACCCGCCCGAAAACCTTGAACTCTATAGAAAAATCCAAAATTCTGGTGCCGTGCTTTCAGAGTTCCCACTTGGAAGAAGAGCGGACCGAAGAACATGTCCGATGAGAAACCGTCTGGTCGCGGGAGTCTCACTTGGTGTGTTAGTCGTTGAATCTGCAAAGTCTGGCGGGAGCATGATCACGGCAAAGTTCGCTGCGGAACAAGGCAGGACAGTATTCGCAGTTCCAGGAAGGGTAGA
>CALKMX010000118.1 GCA_938091675.1 uncultured Opitutales bacterium | reverse complement strand
AGCAACACGACCACCACCCAGGTCGCATCGCGGTCAAGTGCACCAAGGGCGAGGTACCACTTACTGATAAAACCACCCAGCGGGGGCAACCCGATCACACTTAATGCACCAATCATAAACGCGCCCATGGTCAGGGGCATTTTGCGGCCAAGCCCGCGTAATTCGCTTACATATTTTTTGCCGGTTGCCACAAAAATAGCCCCAGCACAAAAGAACAATGTGATTTTACCACATGCATGCATGGCGATATGAAGAACTGCCCCGCCCTGCCCCCGGTCGGTGGCAAGGGCAGCACCCAGCACCACATAGCCGAGCTGCCCAATCGTGGAAAAAGCCAGCCGGCGCTTTAAATTATCCTGCGACAGGGCAATCAGCGAGGAGATCAGAATGGTGGCGGATGCCACAATCATGGTCCATTCCTCACCGCTCATATTGGCAAGCACTTCAGGGCCAAAAACATCGGCATATACACGGTAAACGCAAAAGACTCCCACTTTTACCACCGCAACGGCATGCAGGAGGGCAGACACAGGAGTGGGTGCAACCATGGCCCCCGGCAACCAGGAATGGGCAGGCATCAAGCCCGCCTTGGCAAAGCCAAAGGTGAAGAGGAAAAGCAGAACAATTTGGGTGGTTTCACCAAAGTGACCGACCTTTCCAACATCAGCAATAAAGTCCATGGTGAGATGACCGCCATCCAGCCATACATAACACCAACTAAGGGCGGGCAGCAGGAGACAAAGTGAAGTGAAAAGTAGGTACCCAAGATAGGTTCTGCCTCCCGTCCGTGCCTCTTTGTCCTGCATATGGGTAACCAAAGGGAAGGTGGAGACAGAAAGCATCTCATAAAAGAAATAGATGGTCAGCAAATTGGCGGAAAATGCGACCCCCATGGTGGCTGACAGCGAGAGGGCAAAAAAGGAGTAAAAACGGGTCTGGGCATGTTCATGGAGCCCACGCATATACCCCACCGCATACAGGGTTGTGGCAATCCAGAGGATGGATGCCACGCAGGCAAAAAGAAGTCCGGGCCCATCAACTCGTAAAAGCATAGGGACATAGGAGAAGATCTGCCAGATATGAAACTCCACCACAGCTCCACTCAGAATTAAAGGAACAAGGGAAAGCACCACCGCTGCCTGAAAGGAAGCTGCCCCGAAGGTGAAAAGTTCACGCAGATTTGCCCGCTTTTCTCCCGCCCAGATAATACCGATCATTCCCACCCATGGGGCAAGCAGGGCAAGGAGCGGCCGGATATCTTCAACTATTATGGGTTCACTCATTGATAATTTACCCCGGTTGGCAGATCATAAGCACGCAGGAACACTTCTATCTGGTTAACGATTTCCTGATTGTAAATGCCCACAATAATGACAATCGATGCGGCAAGGAGCAGAGGGATTAGCATACTCAAAGGTGCTTCATCAAAGCGGGTTTGATCCGCGTTCAAGCCAAGGTCCCCATGTCCCTTCCCCAGGTTTTTTCCGCTCTCATCAACGGCAAGGTGGATGCGTTCAATAAGCCGGAAAAAGAGGACCACCATCACCATGGTGGAAAACATTAGGGTAATCATATACTCCCAGCGCTCGGATACCATACCACCGGTAATTAAGTACCACTTACTGAAAAATCCACAGGTTGGAGGAAGCCCGATAATGGAAAATCCTCCCACAAAAAATCCAATCATGGTCAGGGGCATCTTGGCAAATAAGCCCCGAAGCCCATCGAAGTGGGTAGTCTTGCACTTTTCCAAAATGATTCCCGCACCGAGGAATAGGCACAGGGTCATGCAGGCATCACTGATCACATGAAAGATCGAACCAATCAGTCCGTAATAATTATATATCCATACCCCGCCCACCATGTATCCAACCTCAGCAACGATCAGATAGGCTAGCATTTTTTTGATATCCCTCTGGGCCAAAGCCATGACCGCTGCACAGACAATTGCCACCACCACCAGCCAAGGGAGCACTTCCGTCCACCAGGTTGACTCGAAGGAAAACTCCACACCAAACACCGTCAGTACCATCCGGATCATCACATAAATCATCACCTTGGTGACTAAAGGAGCGAGCAGACAGGATGTGGTGGTGGGTGCGTGGCAATAGGCATTGGGCAGCCAGGCATGGAAGGGGAAAAATGCCATTTTGATCAGAATTCCCAGTAAAACCAAAACAAAGGCGACCTGCATCGAAGGTGAATCATAAAGGGCCTGTGACTCAATGACCTCACGAATCCCGACCATGTTAAGCGTACCTGTTTTTAAATACAGATACCCCACACCGAGCAGGTAGAGAGATGCCCCAATTGTTCCAAGAATGATGTAATTGAATGTGGCTGCGGCAGCCCGGTTTGTTCCCAATGCGATTAATCCGTAGCCAGTCAGGGCCGCCACCTCGATTAGGACATACAGGTTAAATGCATCTCCGGTAAGAGCGATTCCTGCAAGTCCGGTGATCTGCAGGAGAAAAAGTGCATAATACATTGGCTCCTTGCCAGGAGTTTCCCTTTGCACCGGTACTTTGGAATATAAACTAACGATCAAACCAACTCCGGTAACCACCAGGGCGATCAATGCACCAAGCAGGTCTGCCCGGAATTCGATGCCTACCCCCCGGGGATAAAGATCCAGGCTCCATCCTCCCAGAATGTATGACACTTCATGCACTGGAGATTCAATTGCCTGGATGAGGGTGCAAACCGATGCCCAGACCGATCCGAGCATAGAAAAGATGGATACTGGATAGCAGATTTTTTTGGACAGTCCGCCGGACAGTGCACACAGGACAGCCCCAAAGAGGGGAAACAAGAGGATCCAAATGATATGATCGGTCACTGGGAACTGTCCTCCCGGGGTTTGCGTGGGGGCGATTTGCGGCGCTTGCGGACTGGTTTTGACCGGTTCTCATCCTTTGTTTCGCCCTTATTTAGGGATTCTCCAGATGGTTTGGGCTTGGCGTTTTTCGGGTTTGGCCGGTGGGATGAATTCGGCTTTTGCGAACCGGATTTTTCCGCGGAAGTCACCTTTCTGGATTGATTGGATTCCTGGGTATTTCGTCGGGGGCTTCGTTTTCTTGGCCTTCGCCTACCTCGGCCTCCTCCAGTTTGACCATCCATTTGCTCGAGCTTTTCCAATAGTTCATCTTCCTCCACCGTCCCGTATCCACGATAAATCCTAAGACATACGGATAGGGCCAGGCCAAGGGTGGCCACACCCACCACAATAGCGGTGAGCATTAAAACA
>CALKMX010000117.1 GCA_938091675.1 uncultured Opitutales bacterium | reverse complement strand
CTCCAATAGCCCGATGCGGGCCATTACTTCAATATCCTCCAAGACGATCATTCCCATAGTTCAAAAAAAGGAGTCACCTTAATCGGTTGGATCGATCAGGGCGAGTCCCTTTGCCACTTCCAGTGCCTGCACCGTTTCCCGGACATCGTGCACCCGTACAATTTCCGCCCCGCGGGCCACTCCGGCCAAGGCCGAGCATAGCGAGCCCCCCAGGCGGTCCAACGGATCCGGGGCTCCGCATAGAAGATCGATCCATGATTTACGCGAGGATCCAAGCAGAATACCCCATTCCGAATCGATCAATTCATCCAGTTCGCGCATCAGGGAGAGGTTGTGCTCCAGGGATTTCCCAAACCCGATGCCAGGGTCTATCCATAGGCGGGGAAGGTTGAGGGATTGGAGAAATTCTTTTTTCTGATCAAAAAATGTGCGGACTTCCTCCACCACATCTTCGTAGGTGGGGGCCTCCTGCATAGTTTTGGGCGTGCCCTGTGCATGCATCAAAACATAGCCTGCCTGGAAGCGGGAGGCATGGGCGAGCATCTCCTCGTTTCCGCCTGAGACATCATTAAGCATATGCACACCCGCCTGCAGACCAGCGAGGGCAACCGAGGGCTTGGTGGTGTCGAGGGATAAGATATAACCTTCTTTAACCAAAGATTCGATCACGGGGAGCACACGGGATAACTCTTCCTGTTCGCTTACCGGATCACTTCCTGGACGGGTGCTCTCTCCTCCCAGATCAATTATCTGGGCACCTTGCCTGACCATTTGGCAGGCATGATCCAGAGCATCCCCCGGGGTGAGAAACTGGCCACCGTCGGAAAAGGAATCGGGGGTGAGGTTGAGTATTCCCATAACCGCGGGAAAGCGGAGGGAGATATTTTGTCCGTTAAAAGTGTATTCAGGCACAAGCCTGTTCAATCAAAGAATCGTAGATTTGGCGAACCCGATTGAAGATCTCATTTCCGCCTGAGTTCCACCCCAGTTCGGACAGCCCGGTGACTGGGGCAACCCCCCGGCCGGTGCCGCAGAGCAGAATCTCATCGAAATCAGAAAGATCACTATCCTTGGGTGCCCCCCTGGTGATGGAGAATTCTGATGCCAGCAGGGGCAGGAGCTGGCGGAGTACGATCCCCTGAAGGATGAATTTTTCCGGAATCAATAATTCATTGCCCGAACAAAAGATCAGGTTGGAGGTGGCGGTTTCGCGCAGATCATTGTCTTTCGGGTCGATGATGACCCAGTCCTCCTTTTCCACTTCCAGTTCAGACAGGGCACCATAGAGATCTTTGTCGGCAGTGGACTTGGCCAGGGGTTCGGGCCGGCGGTGGTGAAGGAGCCAGCCTTCGACGGGGTTGCCGTCCGAGTTGGCGGGGCGGTCGCTCAAGCCAATTAAGTCCTCAAATAAACAGAGGCGCACCAGGCCCGTAAATTCATCACCGTATCCATTCAGGTATTCAGTGGTTCGGGCAAGCAACTCATCAGGAGCCGGAATCCAGGGCAGGTTTAAGCGCCGGGCGGAGTCAAGCAGGCGGTCCAGATGTTGGGGAAGGAAAGGAGTTTTCCGTTTTGGGAAAACACGAAAAGTAGTGAAAGCCCCGGGGCGTCCCCAGGGCTCAGGATGAGTTTCGGGTTGCCCCGCTGTCGTCCAAGCTTGCATGACGAATGTTTTCGATCAGCTGTTTACCTTTTGCAGTTAAAAAAGATTCGGGATGATACTGCAAGCCAAAGAGTTTCCTTTGTATATCCTCAAAACTCAGTGGGGTTTCTCCAATTGGATCCTGTCCGGTCATCCGGATAGAAGGGGGAAGCGAAGATAGGCTTGCCGGTTCGATTTGCAGGGAATGGTACCGTGCCACCCGGAGTACTTTTCCCATTCCATGATAAGTGGCGGAGGACGGATCAATCGCAATATCCGTCTCTACGCCGTGAAGCACCCGGGGTTGGCGGATAATCCGGCCACCCTCATTTTCAAGAATCAGTTGAAACCCAAGACAAACCCCGAGTATAGGAATCTTTCCCCTGAACATTTGGTAAAGGTTGAGTGTCTCCGGATAGTCCCCTGGTCGTCCAGGTCCGGGCGAAAGCACCATCATTTTTGCAGAGCGTGCAAGCTTTTCGGACACCTCCCGCCGGTCGCGTACGATCACTTCATCGAAACCGGCAAGTAGATGCTCGAGGTTGCGGGTGAAGGAGTCCTGATGATCGATCAGCAGAATCATGACAAAAGGTCGAGCAGGGCCTGGGCTTTGATCTGGTTTTCCCGGTATTCATATTCCGCAGTTGAATCCACCACGATCCCGCCACCAGCCTGAGTGTAGCAACGGTCGTCCAAAATGAGCATGGAGCGGATAATCAGGTTTAGGCGGAGATCACCGGAGTCTTCGACGATGCCGAAACTCCCGGTGTAGGGACCGCGAAAGCAGGGTTCAAGTCGGTCGATCCATTCCATGGTTCGGGTTTTGGGACACCCGGTGATACTACCACCAGGAAGCATGGCTTGAAGAATGTTGGAAAGGTTGCAGTTGGGCTTCAGCTCTCCCCGGATGGTCGAAACCAGGTGGTGAAGGTGGGAGTAAGACTCCACTTCGCGAAAGCGTTCCAGGTGGACACTTCCGGGCAAACAGATGGTGGATAGGTCATTGCGCTCCAGATCAACCAGCATGTTGTGCTCCGATACTTCTTTGGGGTCACTGAGGAATCGTTCAATCAATGATTTTTCTGACTGCATGCTTTCCCGTGCATATGTACCCCCAATGGGGCGGGTAAAGATTGTACTGCCTGTTTTTTCAATCACCACCTCGGGCGAACAACTGACCAGTGAGAATGCTGGGGTTTGTAAAAGAAAGGCTTCGGGCGATGGATTGGCCGTGGATAACTTGGCAAAGGCGAGCAAGGGGTCAATCTTTGCCTTTGCCTGGAAACGCTGAGAGATTTTAATCTGATAAGTTTCCCCATCCAGGATTGCTTCGCGTGCCTGGTGAAAAATCTTTTCATAATCTTCAAAGCTGAGGTTGCATTTACTATTGGTTGCTTTGAAATCGACTTTCTCTGGCTCTTGTGGGTCTTGCAATAAAGTGGCCAGTTTCTTTTCACGGTCGGGCAGGATTGATTCAATCTCGGTTGATTGATCTGAAATCCGTATGAGGGTGGAAGGCCTGCCAAACCAACCATCGGGAACAGTAAGGTCTCGCGGTGCGTTCAGGTTGAGCCCGTAATGAGCAGCCAGAAACTCATATCCCAAAAAACCGACCCAGCCAGAAAAGGAGAGTTTAACCGGATTGGCTGCTCCGTTGGATAGCATTTGAATCCCCACGCTCGGGTTGTGCAAGTCCAGTTCTAAGGTTTCAGAGAAATCAAGGTAAACGATCCATCCACCCGCGGAGTCTGCCCGAATAATCAGTTCATCCGCTTGCAGGGCATGGAGATGCCCAAGAGGAACCGGATGGGTTAAACGAATCACGGCAAACGGCCGAGAAGTTCAGAGAAAGAGCGGATTTGATCCTCCTCCAGCCTGGGCTCGCCATAGAGCAGGGCGGACCAGCCGGCATGGCGGGCTCCGAGGAAGTCCCGCGAATGACTGTCCCCCAAGTGGAGAATCTCAGCTGGCTTTTTGTCGGTAGCTGCTTCCACTTTGCGGAATATTTCCATATCCGGCTTTTCGCATCCCATCTCGCTGGAAATGAAAAGATGATCAAATGCCTGGTCGATTTGCAGGTCGGCAAGGACGGTGCGGAGCCGGGAATCATTGTTGGAAAGCACCGCCAGTTCATAGCCCCGTTCGCGAAGAGTGTTCAAAGTATCCGATGCACCTTCGGCCAGTTTCCAGCAATCTCCCCGGGCAAAGAGGTTCCACAAGTCTTCGAACAAGGGTTCAATGTCTTTATCTCGGGAAAAGGGGCGGAAGGTCTCGGTCACCACCTGTCTCCAGAATTCCTTTTCCTCGCCGTCGTTGGTTGCTTTACAGGTCTGCAACTTGCCAAAGGATTGATAGAAATTCTGGTCGACTTCCTCGTCCGTTGCCTCGATCCCATATTCCCGGGCGGTTCTTCCATAAACTGCCCCGACGGAAGGCCAGGGACGGACCAGGGTGCCGGCAGCATCAACGGTGAGGAGGCGGATGGACATAGGAGGGAAAGATTAAGTTTTGGATTAACGGTTGGATATCTGGCCACTTTGTGCCAATTGATCTATTAGTTTACTATGGAACTTAAGGCAAAGAATCGAGGATTTCCCGCAGGGATTGGATTTGCCTTGGGGTTGTTGTTGGCTGCGGTGGTTGGTGTGCTTTTTCCGGATCCATTCAGTCAGAGCAAATGGGGCCAGTCCGGACAATGGGCATCGGTAGCGACCTTTATTGTTTTTATTTTTCTGGGAAGAAGCCTTTCCCTGAACGGGTTGTGGCTGGAGTTGAAACGCCCGGTGGTCACCCTTGTGGTGCAGGGCGGTATTTTTTTTCTGCCCTGGATTGTGGCAACTATACTTTTCCGATCCAACCTGTCTTCCTCTTCCTACCTCATTGGGTTTCTGGTGGTTCTGGTTCTGCCCTCCACCATATCCAGTTGTGTGGTCTATGCACGGGAAGCGGGAGGGAATACGGAGCTTGCCCTGGGGCATTCCTTTCTTTCCAATTTTATCGCCCCTTTTCTTTTCCCTCTGTTGAGCGGTGGTTGGCTTTACGGGGTGGGGTATATTGGAGTTTCTTTCCTAAGTATGGCTGAGCAGGTTTACCCAAGGTTGGGACTGCTAATTATCTTACCCGCTCTTGTTGGATATTTGTCGAAGAAAATACCGATGGTGGGGGAACCGGTGGGGAATTGGGAAAGAAAGGTACCCCAGGTATGCATTCTTTTCCTCTCCTATATCGCTTTTGCCTCGGGGACTTCCCTGGGCTTGCTGGATCACCCCTTCAATCAATGGATGGAATTACTAGGATGGATCATTGCCTGTTGGCTCGTGCTCTCCTTTTTGGGTTGGGCATGCGGGGCCATTACGGGGGTGAGCATGCCCGAGCGAAAAAGTATTTATTTTGTGGTTTCTCAAAAGTCGCTTGCCACCGGTATTCCCCTTGTTTTTGCGATGATGGGAACCGGAACGATCCAAGGCTGGATTTGGATCGTTTTGCCCCTTACTTTTTACCATTTGTTTCAACTGCTCGCAGGTGCTGGTATCCTTGCATGGTTGAATCATCGGATGGCTGAAGATAGGTAGGTTTTTCTTTTTGCATGGATGAATGATACCCCCTTTTGTAAACTGATTCACTAATGACGACCGATTCCACATCCGGGCAGAATGCACTTGGGCAATTGTACGAACAATTGGGGGCCTGTGTGGAGACTGCTTACGAGCAAAGAGAAGATCACTCCTACGACGGATTGAAAATCAGTTCGTTGCCAGATGCGGTTATCCGGGTGAAAGAAGCGGTCCAGGTCGGAAAGGTTCTGAAAATTGCCAATCAATACGGTATTCCGGTGACCACCCGTGGGGCGGGGTCCTCCCTGACCGGTGGGGCTACGCCAATCCGCGGGGGATGGGTGCTCGATTTGTCCCTACTGGATCATCTCGAAATTGACGAGGAGAACCAACTCGCCCGCTGCGGTCCCGGGGTGGTGGTGGCGGAGTTGCAAGCCAAAGCGGCGGAAACTGGGTTATTTTATCCACCCGATCCGTCCTCCAAAAAATTCTGTACCCTGGGTGGGAATGTTGCCTGTAATGCCGGTGGGTTACGATGTGTGAAGTATGGAGTCACCCGGGACTATGTTCTTTCACTGGGTGGCTATTTGGCCAACGGGGAATATGTACAATGGGGTAGGGCGACCCGAAAATTTGCCACCGGTTATAATATCCGTGATCTTTGGGTGGGGAGCGAGGGAACGCTTGGGGTGGTTACCGATATCACCCTGCGGTTGATTGATCTTCCCTCCTCTACCCGTACCTTTCTTGGCGTCTTCCAATCCGATGAGATTGCCCTGTCTTCTCCCCAGGCTCTGCGGAAATTGGGGCTGCGTCCAGCCATCCTGGAATACATGGACCCATGGACCATTGACTGCCTGCAGAAATATGTGGGCACCGAGGTATTTCCCGGAATTGAACCGCACCCCATGCTTCTCATTGAAGTGGATGGAAGTGAGCAGGAAGTGGAAGCACAAGGTAAACTGCTGGAGGGTTGGATGGCTGAAACGGCCCTGACCTACCGATCGGCAGCGACTTTGGAGGAGGCGGAGAAACTATGGGATGTGCGCCGGCAGGGTTCTTCCTCCATGAAAAAACTCGCATCCACCAAGCTGAATGAGGATGTGGTGGTCCCCCTTGATCAGCAGGTCGAACTTGTCCGCTCGGTCGAGGAGCTGCGCAAAAGACATCAAATAAAAATCGGAGTCTTTGGCCACTGTGGGGATGGCAACTTGCATGTAAATTTAATGTATGATGAGGAAAATACCGAGGAGACGGAGCGTGCGGTATCCGCCCTTCGCGAACTGATGAGCAAGGTAATTTCTCTGGGTGGTGCCATCAGTGGCGAGCATGGGGTGGGACTGGCCAAGACGCCCTTCGTCCGCGAACAATTCAATGATGCGGAGTGGGATGCGATGCGGGCGGTAAAAAATGCATTGGATCCAAAGAATATATTAAATCCGGGAAAAATTTTTGACGTTTTCCATCCTTGGGAACAAAAAAAGATATCCGTGACTTTGTCATGGGAACTAGAAAACGAAGAACCAAAACCACAGGAAGCATGAAACAGCCCTATCTTATCGCCCTTATTTTATTTCTCCCTTTCTCCTTCATTCTGGGGCAGGACGAGACCCTACACCCTTGGACCGATACGCAGGGGCGCACCTTGCAGGCATCTTTCATCTCCCTCGATGAAGCTGCTCAAACCGTCACCATCAAGTGGAACGGCAAGGTTTTCCCCCTAACCCTAAACACTTTAGCTCCTGAATCCCAGGCCTTGGCAAAAAAATTGGGTGCACCCCCAGTTGCTGCATCGGCTTCCTCATCCCCGTTTGATGAAATTCTGGACGAAGTGGTTGCGGCTATGCCCGCTGATACTCTTGGGCCAGAGGCATTGGACATTGACCATGACTGGACAAGTGCGGATGGCAGGTCTTTATCCGCCAAATTTATTTCGCTGGAGGGGGATCAACTTACCTTGGCAATGAATGCAGGGGCCAAGGAGTTTACGGTACCCCTCAATAAATTCTCTGCGGAATCGCAGGCCTTAGCCAAGATCCTGCAATCAGTCGCCCAAAAACACCGGCCTGCACCCTCCAAGCCCGCAGCACCGGCAAAGCCCGTAAAAGTGGTTCCTCCCAAGGTGGTGGAAGCCGATCTCGATAAAACGCACAGCTGGACGAGTTCCGATGGACGCTCACTTCAGGCATCCTTCGTTTCCGCTGATGATACCGGAGTGGACTTGAAAATACGGGGCAGCTCCAGCCCAAAGAGCTTGCCTTGGTCCAAGCTCGATGCACAGTCCGTTGCCCTCGGGAAAGCTCTGCAAAAATTGAAAAAATCCCTCATTCCTACCGTTCATGGAGGAGGTGAAAAGGCTCTGGAAAGATACGGTTCCGGAAAGTGGAAGGGGTACAATACTTACTTTGAGAGTGTCGCGTTTGAGGCAGGCTTGCATCAAAATGGACAGTTGGTTCATGTCTGGCTGCTTGATGATGACGGGAACCGTGTTTCCCGGGGAAGTTCAAAATCTTCTGGCGATAGTTCAGGTGCCCGGGTGGTTCTCCCTCCTATGTCGATTACTTTTTTCCCCTACAATAATGTGGATGACAAGGGGCAAAGAAATTGGAATCCTTTAAGTGTAACAAAGCTGGGTGAAAGCCCTCCGGTTTCGAATGACCGTAAAGTTACCTCGGTAACCGGTGAGTTGGAAAACGGGGCAAAATTTGAATACAATTACGAATTTACCCACGCGGGCTTAGCCTTTTGGGGGGAGGCAAAAGAACCTTCCAGTACGAAATATCCCGGTGTTCTCGATATTCGTTTTAAAGCACCCCAAGTTCTCGATGCCAGTAAAGCAGAGTCTATTCAGGAAATTAATGATGCAGCGGGCGATGGTGCCCTGTATGTTGATCCAATTGATGGGAAAACGATCAAATTTCCATTCAATGAAAAATGGACTGATATAAAAAACAGGCTTTCCAAAGGCGGCAAGCAAGGGGTTAGTTATAATCCAATTAAATACGCCGAGTTTAGGGGGTCCCCTCTGGGAGACCACAAAATCAAAATATCTTCAGCCAGCACCCGGACAACTTCCTTTGCCTGGGATGACGGATACTCTCAGGTTTACCCGATTCAGGGTGCAATGCTTTCCCTGAAAAGTTCAGACGGAGCAGAGGCTGCAAAATCCCTAAAACCAACCGATTTCAAGAAGAGGTTGGAGATTAAAAAGACTGAGCGACTTCAAGTTAAAGTTATTCGCGGGGCAGGTTGAGAGATTGCTACTAATTGTTAAGCTTTTATTTTTCCTACTCCTCGCATTTCCTCTGCTTGGAGAGCGAGTACGGGTTGCATCTTATAATGTAAAAAATTACTTATCCATGGACCGCTGGGCGGGTGGTGCCTGGCGGGAAGATTATCCAAAGCCGGAAATTGAGAACGGCATCGTCCGCTCCATTATCAAGCGGGTAGATCCGGATGTTCTTGCCTTGCAGGAAATCGGAGAAATTCCCTATCTCAATGATCTTTGGCGAGACTTAAATGTTTCTGGTATCGGAAATTATTCGTATGCAT
>CALKMX010000116.1 GCA_938091675.1 uncultured Opitutales bacterium | reverse complement strand
AAACCATCCAAGTCTGTTTTCTTCGAGGAAAGAAAGGCAGATGCCAGGTATGAGGATGTTAAGAGTGATGCACTCACCAGAATCAGTGCAAAACTGGGAATAGCCGGGGAAAAAGCACTCGCCCTATTTAACAGCGATAATTACGACTCCGACGGAGACGGCGTATCCAACTTACTTGAACGTGCCTTCGGGGGCGACTCCCTCGGTAACGACTCCAAAGACTCCAGGCCCGCTCCGGTCAAGGCAAGCGATAACCGGGAGTACCTCTCCTTTACCAGGTATAATTCCACCTATCAAAACGATATGGGCCTGCAGTACATCGTGGAAAAAAGCACAGACCGCCGGACCTGGACATCCTCGGGAGTCGTTCAGCACGGCAGTGCCGTGGACCTGGGTGGTGGCATGGAACGCGTGGTTTACAAGACCACCGCAGAAACTGCCACTGGAGCCACCCAGTTCATACGCGTTCGGGTAAAGGCCAGATAAGAGGGATTTTACTTTCTTTTTGCCTCCTGTTTGAAGTAAGTTCTGGCTCCCCCAAGACTTAACCTAAAGCAGAGTGCCCGGGGAGGGACTTGAACCCTCACTCCCTAGGGGAAACGGATTTTAAGTCCGCAGCGTCTACCATTCCGCCACCCGGGCATTCATATTTTTGTTATAGCAAGGTTAACTTCAGGAATCGATAAAATATTTAAATGGATAAAAACGGAAAGAATACTCCTCATAGAAATTTTAATTTTTATGTTTAACTATTCAAAAAGGTAGTACTTGCATTCGCTATTCTACTATGGTCTAAAAGTAATATGAATGAGAGAGTTTTATTTGTTGATGATGAAGAATCGATCCTAAAGGGAATAAAACTTAACTTGGGCAGAACTTTTGCAGTTACTCTTGCCAATGGGCCTCATGAAGCCATTGAGATAATTAACGAACAGGGGCATTTCCCTGTGGTGGTATCTGACATGAGGATGCCCAAAATGGATGGAGCTACCCTGCTTAGAACGATAAAGGAGAGTAGCCCGGACACGGTATGTATTTTATTAACTGGGCATGCCGATTTTGAATTTGGCGGGGCGGAGGCACTGCAATCAGGCATGCTGTTCAAAATCTTAAGCAAACCATGCCCGCCCGATAAATTAAAGAACACGGTACAGGCAGCACTCAACTCCCGGGGTGGACAACAACCGGAAGAAAAAGCCCCGGATTTTGTACTTTAGTTACTCCCCCCCTCTCCGGCAGTTTCACCCTGTTGCCAGTTTGCCCGTTCGGACTTTCCTCCAGGAGACAACGGTAAGGTAGCAACCCAGAGCAAACATAACCATGGAGGTTCCCCCGATCAGGGAACCCGGGCCGTGAGTCCATGACATCCAACCCAGAGCGGTCATTGGCATAAAAATCATCAATACTGCAGGCCAAAGAGCAAATCCATAAGGTGTGCCACGAACTTTTAGAAAGACCACCAAGGTAAGCAAAGCAAATGCGGCCAGTAATTGATTGGTTGCACCAAACAAGGGCCAAATTGCTTTCCATACCGGCTGAAGGGTACCATCAGGCCCAGGAAATGACTGAAACACAAGCAACCCTGGAAGCAATAATGCCCCCAGAGTCCCTACATACCGGCTGGCCTGATTTCGCCAGTCAAATAATTCCTCGACCAGAAAACGGGTGAGCCTTGTACAGGTATCGAGAGTGGTAAGTAAAAATGTGCTAATCGCAAGCATGGCAAATTCAACGCCAAGATGGGAGGGGATGCCAACCGCAGAGAAAAACTTGGATGCACCCGCGGCAAAGATTCCAACAGGGGTACCCCCACTCTCTCTTTCTCCAACACTTAGAACCGCAACACAAGCAAGGGCAAATACCGCAAGCACTCCTTCCAGCAACATCGACCCATAGGCAACTCTTTGGGTATCGCTTTCCCGGCGAATCTGCTTGGATGTGGTGCCACTGGCGACAATACTATGAAAACCACTGCATGCCCCACAGGCAACCGTGATAAAAAGAAAGGGAATAAGCATGCCAAGCTTGGGAGAGTCCCACCCAAGAAACATTGGCAGTTGTAGAGACTCTCCTGCGATTAACATGCCCAAGGCACCAAAACCAAGAATTGCATACAAAAAACCGGCACTCAAAAAATCACGGGGTTGCAATAAAACACCAACCGGTAATACCGCAGCAAAAAAACAGTAGACCAGGGTGACCGTTATCCATGTTTCTTTACTGAGTAAGGGAGCTGGAAAATAGTGCCCAATGAAAAGTCCCAAAAAAGTGAGCGGGAAAAAAACCATCGCCAACTTGCCCAGGGAAAACTTTTCTGACCTCATTAAAAAGCCAAATACAATGGCAACCCAGATAAACCAACCGGAAGCAGAAGCAACAGCGGGTTGTTTGGCAAAGGTCGCCGCGGTGAGATCCAGAAAGACAATAATTACATACACCAGGGCAAGCAGAACAAAAATAAGAAATAATTTACCGGCCCTGCCACCAACCAAACCTTTCATTACATCCGCGATCGAACGGCCTTCATTCCGCAGAGACATAAAGGTACTGCCAAAGTCGTGCACCCCACCCACAAAGATGGCTCCGATCAGGATCCATGCCCAGGTTGGTCCCCAACCAAAATAGGTAGCAGCCAAGATAGGACCGACGATTGGACCAGCACCCGCAATCGAAGAAAAATGATGGCCAAAGAGAACTGAAGCCCGGGCAGGCGAATAGTCG
>CALKMX010000115.1 GCA_938091675.1 uncultured Opitutales bacterium | reverse complement strand
GATAAAGAGGATACCATTTAAATGATCAACCTCGTGCTGGATACAGCGAGCCAGAAGTCCGTCACACTCGAGTTTATGCAGAGCCCCGTCGAGATCCTGATAAGTTACGAGAATTCTTTCGGGTCGAGCAACATCCGCATTGATTCCCGGGAAAGAAAGGCAGCCCTCCTCGTAGTAATACTCATCGGATGGAAGAGTTTCCACAACTGGGTTGGCCATCGAAATGGGCATGATCAGGGATGGGGCAAGGGCTTTGCCATCGAGGATGCAGGTCATGGGATAATCCGGATGTTCGGGCACTTCAACCACACAAAACAATAAGGCTTTTCCCACCTGCTGAGCAGCCAGCCCGATACCCTCATATTCATGCATTATTACCAGCATCTCGCGGGAAAGATCCAACAATTCATTGTTAAAAGTTTCCACTTTTTGTCCTGCTTGCCTAAGTACGGGGTCTCCAAAATATCGAATTTTTAAACTCATATCACTTAAATGTATGGACTAAATGGAATGAAATTTAAATTGCAATTGCATTGGTTGGTGGAATTCGAAATAAAGAATGATTCAGTTCAGCATGGAAAATAAGTTCAGAATTGGCGGAGTAACATTTCTTCCATTGGCATTAATTCTTGGGGTGCTCGGTTTGGGCTCACCGGTCTATTTTGCCACCGTTTCTGAGCGTTCATTGGCGGATGTGGGAGAGGGTACCAAGACAGTGGATGAGGAAATGCTCCGACAGTTGCGGCAAAACAATGTTGGGCCCGCTGAGATGCTGCTTCCCCTTTCATCCGTGAGTAAACGGCAGGAATTTGCCGATGCCATTGATGCCAAGAAAAAAGCCCATCCCGAACTTTCCATCTCAGGCGGGGGCAGCATTTTTGATATGCTTACCTTCAACGAATATTTTGGAGGGATTGACCGCTACAACCTGAACCGGGGGAGATACCAAGCTTTCTTTGTGTACAACCGGGCAACTTCACGCGGAGATTTATGGGACCGTCTCCGGGACAAAAGCTCAAATGACAATGTCCAGGCTCTTTTACGCTCGATTCCGGTGGACGGCAGGCCCGGGTTTTTCTGGACAAAATTAATGAACGAACCCCTGGTGTTTGCATTTCCCGGAGTCAAAGTGGCCAAACTTACGGACTATCCCTATTTTTCGGGGCGTAAGGTTTTGATTTCGGTGGGGCTACGCGGTCCGGAAGCATTTGAGGGAAATGTCAGTGAGGCTCAGGTTCGCGACCTGTGCCTGGCGGAAGCCCGGGTGGGCTTGGCGGAATTTTCCGGGAATGCAGAATGGTTTGATGTACAGAAGGAAGGCACAGAGACCAATATCCGTAAAATTATGGGCGATTTTGCTTTGCCCAGCGGTCTCGACTTTGCCGATCTGGCAGACCGTTCGGTCATGCTCAAGCTTGGCCGTACGAGTGATGGTGGATACGCCGTAATTATTGGTGGAATCATAAATTCCGAAGGCAAAATGGAAAGCCATGGACGCTGGCTCCCATATCCTATCCTCGTTCCCATGATGGTGGGAACTGCGATGTCCATCGAGAAAGATTATTATTCCGCAGATACCGCCTTCGAGATCGGGCGTTTATCCCAAAAGGCACTGGATGGGGATCACGAGTCCAAGGAAAGGATTCGTTCATTTTATTGGTCCGCTCATCAATTGGCCCGCAAAATGAACCTGATCCAAATGGCTGAGCTTACCCAAAGTTGTCCAAATTTACAGGGCGTGTTCGATCTTGCCGCCCTCATCCGTATGCTTAACCGCCCGCTATCCTCCTCCATTGGTAAGATTAAGGAAGCAAACAGGGAGATCGGTTTTTTGCCAATGGACAAGAGGGAGGAGTCAAGGAATCAACTTATTGAGATGATTGACCAAAAAAAGGTTATTCAGTCAGAGTTCGATCATAACTTGCAAATTATTTACTCGGCCACTCTCCTTTCGGGCAATCCTTCGGGGATTCTGAGGTTTATCAGCAACTATCCGGTTTACCAAAAGGACGGAGACGAACTTGCCGTGGACCGTGCCCTCGATGATATCAAACTGGCAATGACTTATGGCAAAGGGTCGCTCGACCACTTGTTGGCACGCAACAAACCGATACACGAAAATGGATTTGCGGTGAATCTGGCAAAGCCATTATTCCCATTCCTGGGTGGAGGGTTGTTAACCACTCTTTCCCACAAGCACCGCGACCTTTCTATCTCCCTGAAAATTGTCCTGCTTATATCCTCATTCTTTTTCTTGTTCTTATTTATTTCCAAAACCTTGCCGAGGCCCAGTTTTCAGAGGTCACAGAGCCATTATGGGCTTCGTTGGACTCGCAGGTTTTCGGCATCCACTTTGTTTGCATTACTTGGAGTGCTGGCCCTGGAGCCATCTCTTTTACAGACTCCAAGAGGGCAGGTGTCCGTAGCCGGGTTTGATTTTGCGCTTGCGAATCTGCTCGCCTACGCCAATGAGGAATCTATGGCGGATCAAAATCTAACTATCGTCACCGCGATCGTAGCAGGAGTGTTTCTGCTTGTACAAATCGTAATCTTTATGATTTGTCTCTCACGCGTATCGCAAATCAAAAACGAAGAGTTGAAGGCCGGGCTAAAGCTTGGCCTGCTCGATAATGAAGAGAACCTATTCGACCTCGGTCTCTACATTGGTCTTGGAGGTACCGTTCTTTCACTCATTTTACTGCTTGTGTTGGATGTTAAGCAAGACGCCCTGATTGGTGCGTACACATCCACTTTGTTTGGCATTCTTTTTGTTGCGGCACTCAAAATTGTAATTGTCAGGCCATACCGCAACCATTTGCTGGTCAAGCAATCTGAAGAAAAAGGCGCATGAACCGCAGCTTGCTGCTCGTAGTCTGCGACTTTCTGCTCCTTAGCATACTTGCTTTGGCACGTTTTGATGTGCCCAAGGATGCAGTGATCGCCCAGGATGATCAAAAAGTTGTCTCCAGGGAAGTGGTGGAAAGAATTTCGGACGGAGAAAATTACGACGATGTGGTCGCTGAATTGGAAGCAACCAACGAAACATTGCTAGAGAACTTGAGCAGTGACAAAGATGATTTAGTCGAACAAAAACTTAAACTTGAGGCGGAAATTGCCCAGCGGCAAAAAGAACTGGAACAAAAGGAGCAGGAGATTGCATCCAAAGATGCCGTAATTGTTGGCAATGAAGAAGCCCTCGATCAGGCAAAGAAAGAGGCCCAGCAACTGGAAGCCCAACGGGCTGATATCGAAAGAAAAAGGGAAGAACTCCTGCAAAGCAATGCTGCTTCCAAGAAAGAGCTCGAAATGCTCGCCAAGAACCTGGAACAGGCGAAGAAGAAATCCGAAGAACTGGCAGTATTAAAAACGGAAAAAGAAAA
>CALKMX010000114.1 GCA_938091675.1 uncultured Opitutales bacterium | reverse complement strand
CAACTTCTCTCGATGCCCGGATGGCGGAATTGGTAGACGCGCTGGATTCAAAATCCAGTTCCCGCGAGGGAGTGAGGGTTCGACCCCCTCTCCGGGTACCATCTTAGAAAATTACTTATTTCAGGCATGGATACATTGATCCGCAGAGGGCGCGAGTCCGACTTACCCGCCCTGCGGGATATTCTTAACCATTACATCCTCCATACGGTGGTGACCTTTGAAATGGTCGAGCTATCTCTGGAGAATCGTAAGACCTGGTTTACTCAGTTCCGCGAAAAGGGCCGCTACCAATTAATGGTGGCAGAGAAAAGCGGGGCAACCATCGGATATGCGGCGAGTTTGCGCTTCCATCAACGCCCTGCCTATGGTCCTTCAGTTATGACCAGTATCTACATCCATCCCGAATATTTGGGTCAGGGCGTGGGCGAACAGGTGTACTCCAGCCTTCTTGATAATTTAAAAAACGAACAAGAAGTCCACCGGGCATACGGGCTCGTTGTCCTGCCAAACCAGGGATCGGTCAGACTGCACGAAAAACTGGGCTTCCAGGCGGTCGGGCTTCTCCACGAGGGAGGCTACAAATTTGGGAAATATCACGATGTCCGCATCTACGAACACCGGTTAGAAAAGTAAAAGAAGTACCAAGGGTTCCAGATTAGCTTGGGAGAAGCCCGGATACCATCTCCCTCTCCTCGGCCAATTCATTGACCGAAGCGTCAATCTTTTCGCGGGCAAAGTCGTTAATGGGCAGGTCCTGTACAATTTCCCACTTCTCTCCGTCGGAACGGATGGGGAAGGAAGTGATCAACCCTTCCTTGGTGCCATAGCTGCCATCGGAGGCAACACACACACTGTTCCAGTCTCCTGCAGGAGTGGGTGAGGTGAGAGATTTTACCGTATCAATCGCCGCATTGGCAGCAGAGGCAGCAGAGGAGGCACCCCGGGCCTGAATGATAGCAGCCCCGCGCTGTTGCACCGTGGGAATAAAGTCCACATGGGCCCAGGTATCATCGGAAATTACATCGGAAGCGGGCTGACCCCCAATTTTGGCATTGTAGTAGTCGGGATACTGGGTGGCGGAGTGGTTCCCCCAGATGGTCACATTGGAAACTTCCGAGACCTGCCTGCCTGCTTTGGCTGCAAGCTGGGCGGCAGCACGGTTTTCGTCAAGCCGGGTCATGGCAAACCAACGGTCACGGGGAACATCCGGGGCATTGTTCATCGCGATCAGGCAGTTGGTATTGCAAGGATTACCAACCACTAAGACGCGAACATCCGAGGCGGCATTCTTGGCGATGGCTTGCCCCTGGCCGGTAAAAATCTTCCCGTTGATTCCGAGAAGGTCTCCCCGCTCCATTCCCGCTTTGCGGGGAACACTACCTACGAGCAATGCCCAGTTGGCCCCGTCAAAACCGGCATCAAGATCACTGGTTGGACGGATATCCTTGAGCAAGGGAAAGGCACAGTCATCCAGTTCCATGCAAACGCCTTCCAGGGCTTTCATTCCCGGCTCAATCTCAATCAGGTTGAGGGCGACGGGTTGGTCGGGACCGAAAAGGCCACCGGAAGCGATACGAAACAAAAGAGAGTAGCCAATCTGACCGGCTGCACCGGTTACGGCCACACGAATGGGAGCTTGGTTGTTCATGAATGAATTAGGGTTAATCAGAAAAAATAGATTTAAGAAAAACGAGCCTTGTCTACTACCTCGGCTGCACGCCTTAGGCAAGCTTCAGTCGTCTGCCAGTCAATACATCCATCGGTGATGGAAACCCCGTACTCCAATTCGTTCAAGGGCCGGGGAAAGGGCTGACTACCTCCTTGTAAATGACTTTCCAGCATGAATGCATGCACAGTGCTTGCACCGTCCGCCACCTGGTTGAGCACCGATTCAAGAACTTCTGGTTGCCGGGAAGGATCTTTCTCACTGTTGGCGTGGCTGCAGTCAACCATCAGGGAGCAGGGTGCACCCACCTTGCGGAGCGAAGACCCTGCCTCCTCCACAAACCCGGAGGTGTAATTGGGCCCGGCCGAACCGCCCCGCAGAATTAGCTGGCAATCGGGATTGCCACCCGTGGTAACCGCGGAGGCTCTACCGTCCTCGGTTATTCCCAGAAAGGTCTGGCTCTGGGTGGCCGCAATAATTCCGTTGACCGCAGCCTTTAAATCGCCACTGGTCGCATTCTTGAAACCGACTGGCATAGACAAACCCGAAGCCATCTGCCGGTGGGTTTGCGACTCTGAGGTGCGGGCACCTATGGCTGCCCAACTGAGGGAATCGGCGAGATACTGCGGAGTGATCGGATCGAGCAATTCGGTGGCGGTGGGAATGCCCAGGTCGAGCACTTCTCCAAGAAAGGACCTGGCAATACGCAAACCAGAGGGGATATCACAGCTCCCGTTTAATTGCGGATCCATAATCAATCCCTTCCAACCAACGGTGGTGCGCGGCTTTTCAAAATATACCCGCATGAGTAAAAGCACGCGGTCTTCGAGCTCCTGGGAGAGTTTGGCAAATTTTTCCGCATATTCCCGGCAAGCCTTCAGATCATGAATCGAACAGGGACCAACCACGCCAATCAAACGCCGGTCCTGGCCATGAATAATTTGGTGGAGGGCAGCCCGCGAGCGGGCAACCACCTCCATTTGAACTGGAGATCGGGGAATCGATTCAACCATTTCAATGGGTGAAGGGAGCGGAACGGAGTCCGTAATTCTAAGGTTGGTTAGTTGGTGCACAGGGCAAATACCATAGAACCTATGCTTGCATGAACAAGACAAACTTTTAGCAAGGTAACATGACCATCCAACTTTTCGAATTTCAAATTGCCGGGCTGGTGCAGGTTTCAGGAGAAGATGCCCTGCCCTATCTGCAAAGCCAACTCACCATAGACTTGAAAAAACTTTCCATCGGTGGTCACCGTCTGGGGCTGAGGCTAAGCCTGAAAGGCAGGGTCCTTTTTGGGGCTCAGATCATCCGTGGTGGCGAGGAGGAGTTTTTACTAATCTGCCAACATACGGATTCCGAAACAATCATTGGCCTGCTCGAAGAAAATGTGGTGGCAGATGAGGTGGAGTTTTCCGCAGTCCCCGGAGATTGGAAGGAAGCCGTACTCTACCACCCGACCTCTGCCAGCGAGGCGCTCAAGCTCATCGGTGTCCAATCGCTCTCCCCGGGGTATGCTGCCCACCTTGGGGAAGGCTGGGTGTATTTTGATGCCACCCTCCCCACCGGTTCCCTTTCGGTACTGATGCCCCAAAACCAGCCAATTTCATGGGCGGCAAACCTGCCCTCCCCTCATCCATCTGAGCTCGAACACCTGCGCCTGCTGGCAAGCAGGTTTCGACCAGTCACAGAAGTGGGAAAGGACGAATTCCCCCAGGAAGGGGGACTGGAAAAAAACGCGGTCGACTTTGATAAAGGCTGCTACCTGGGTCAGGAAGTGATGGCTCGCATCCACGCAATGGGAAGGGTCAGAAACCAGGCAATGGGAGTAAAGGGTGCTGGCCCACTCCAAGCCCAACTCCCCGTTCGTTTATTGAACCAGGGCAAACAGGTGGGCACCCTAAAAAGTCAATTCCCCATGCCCCATACAGATGAGTGGGTCGGAGCTGCGGTCATTCATGAAAATGCAATTCCTTTACTAGCGAGCGAAGGTTTACAGCTCGAAGGAACGGAACATACCCTCCAGCCCTTACACCGATGAATCAATACGAAGATGCAGTTAAACAGGTTGGGCAAGCCCTCCTTAACCTTGGGTCGACCCAGGAACAATCCAAGGTCATGGCGGAACAATTGGTCAAGCGGGCGGATCAACTCCACAAACAGAACCATTCATCCTTTATCGAAGAACTGGGCAAACTTTTGGAGACGGTTTCCTGCGGAGCCCAAGGACGCTTAAAACCGCAAGATGAGGCTGATTTTTCCTAAAAAAGACCACAAAACCGCAGAAAAATCGGGTTTTTGCGAAAAAAAGTTTGACCGAAGCGAGGAAAACTCCGAGCTAGAAGCTTACAAACCTAGTAAATAACCCTTCCAAACAAAAGGAAAACAATATGAATAAAGGTCAACTCATCGAAGCCGTACAAAAAAACTTGGGCAAGGACACCACCAAAGCCGCTGCTGACGCTGCACTTAATGCAGTACTCAACGCAATCACCAAGGCTGTGAAGAAGGAATCCGTCCAAATCATCGGTTTCGGCACCTTTTCCGTGGTCAAGCGCGGAGCACGTGCGGGCATCAACCCCCAAACCGGCGAAAAGATTAAGATCAAGGCTTCCAAGAATGTAAAGTTCAAGGCTGGAGCAAAGCTCAAGGCTGCGATCTGATTTCTTGATCAACCTACCCCTTTTAAAAGGCTCATGGGAAACCATGAGTCTTTTTTTTGGCTCATTTTAGGGGCTAAGGCGAGGCCCTCTCCTTTCCCCCGCACCTCCCCGATTACTTTCCCTTAAAACAGGGGGGAGATTTTCCCCCGCCCTAAAGTTTTAGAACCCAGGCTAAATCTTTTGGAGAAATTCCTCGAGGTGGTGCACGAAGCCTTCCCGATCCTCCACATGTACATCATGCCCGGCTTCGGGCAGAGTTACAATTTCGGCAGAGGGAAAAGCCTGCAAGACCAAAGGAAAATGCTCGCTGCGTAAATAACCGGACTTCCCACCGCGGACAAACAGGGCCGGCCCCTGGTATGAATCCGTTTTGTTTAACGGGTTGGAGGAAAGCATGGGTAAGGATTGGTGCAGGGTGGAAAGGTTTACCCGCCAACCCCAGCCCCCAGCGGACTGTTCCACCAGGTTGGTGAGGAGGAACTGGCGGAAGGCCCAGTTGGGCACGCTTCCACTCAGGATCTCGTCTGCCTGTTTGCGCGATTGTATGGTGGACAGGTCCAGGCTAAGCAGGGCTTCGAATGTTGGCAGGTGGTGCTCCGGCGGATAATCCCTCGGGGCAATATCGACCACTACCAACCCCTGGATGCGGGCGGGCTGATGGCAGGCAATTCTCATTGCCACCTTGCCGCCCAGGCTGTGTCCGCAAAGCAGATATTCGCCCCCGATGTTCTGCTCTATCCATTGGCTCACCTGTCCGCTCATTTCCTGGAGGTCGGTGGATGGATGGTGGGGAGAATTTCCATGCTCTGGCAAGTCCAGGGTAAAGATACGATATCGGGCAGAAAGTGCTTTGGCCACGGAACGCCAGTTTCGGGATGATCCGAGCAGACCGTGCAAAAATACCAATGTTGGGGAACCCGCTTGGCCGAATTCCTCAAAATAGAGGGATTTGCTCAAAACAATTCCAGTTGCGACGGATCCACCCTCGGAGCAACCCTTTTGGGCGTTGGGTTTGCTGCCTGTACCACCGTTCCCCCGGTTGCAGGCTCGCCCCCTTTGGTCACCATAGGAGAGGCCGTAGAATCGCTTTCCTCCAGACTGGCGAGGATTTGCTTCGCCCGGTCGACCACACCATCGGGCAAGCCAGCCAACCGGGCAACCTGAATCCCAAAGGAACGCTCCGATGATCCGGGAGTGACTTGCCGGACAAAAATGATTTCATCATTCCACTCCTTTACCGCCACAGAATAATTTTTGAGCCTTGGCAGGTTCTCCGCCAGGCGGGTGAGCTCATGATAATGGGTGGCAAAGAGGGTTTTGGGCCCTTCCTGTTCTTTTCCGTGCAGATGCTCGACCACTGCCCAGGCAATGCTCAACCCATCGTAGGTACTTGT
>CALKMX010000113.1 GCA_938091675.1 uncultured Opitutales bacterium | reverse complement strand
ACAGGTAAGATTACTCTTATTGCAAATAGTCCGTTAACCATCAACGCGCCGGTTAATGCCGGTAAGGGAACTATGCAGCTTACTGCTGCAGGAAGTGCTTCCACTGATGATGTAACGGTTAATGCGGCCCTTTCAGGTGGTACGATTGCGGTAAGTGCTGGAGATTCAATTGCGGTGACAGCGGGAGGGTTAACCTCTACCAGTCTCGCCCTAACTGCAAACAGCGACATCTCCTTGAATGTTCCGGTTACTTCCACCTCTGCGGATCTTAAGGCGGGTAACCAAATTAGTCTTAAATCGGGAGCTAAGGTATCTTCCAGCAACTTCAATATAACCAGCACCAAATTGAGCGTGGATCCAAGTGCATCAGTGCCAGCCTTTAAGTTCTCTGGAGGGGCAGCAGGAGATCCAAGCTTCGACAGAAATGGTAGAGTTCAGGAAGCCACCCAAAGGGATTGGAATGACTATTTCCGTGCATCCGAAACTATCGAACTTGCCTATGATTCTGCCGGAGATGTGGTTCTTGACCAATTGGTGGTGTCTCTAATTTCCAACGATGCGAATCCAGTAAATACCGGAGAGGTCGAACTAGAAGAGGAAGAGTAAGCGAACAGTTCCTAACCGATGACTGTTTTCCCGTTATCAGCTACAGTCAATCCTTCGAGCTTATCAACCGCATGAACCGCCCATATTTGGGGTGATTCATAATCTTGGGCTTGATCCCCAAAGGTTGAGCGAAGCATATCGGTATTGATTACGCCCGGATTAAACGCGACGGCACCTAATCCATCTGGCAATTCTTGTGCGAGGGAACGGGTCAGGCCCTCCACCCCCCACTTGGTGGCACAGTAGGGGCCGACCTCAGGGGCGGTAGACTGACCCCAATAGGAACTAAAATTGGCAATAATTCCCCGGCCGGCATCCTTCATCATTGGAACAAAAGACCGGATCATATTATGAATGCCACCAAGGTTGACAGCCATTACGGCAGAAAACTCTTCGGGGGATACATCCACCAAATGGGCGTTCTTATTTATAAGACCAGCGTTGTTAACCAATAGATCGGGCACTCCGAGATTCTCCTTTATATTCCGTGCAAAGGATTCCACACTTTCTGGATCCGACACATCCATTGGAAGAAAAAGGCAGTTTGTATCAATTTGCTTACTGAGCCCCTCTAAAGCATCGATGTTGCGGGCACCTCCCGCCACCGTCCATCCACGGGAAGAAAATTCAATAGCCATTGCACGCCCTAATCCTCGCGAGCAGCCGCTAATAACAACAAGTTTACTCACTCAAGTTATTTTCGATTAAAGCAGGAGGGGCGGGGTCAACATATCCGGCACTTCCTGGCCCCTTATGATGGGGAGGTTTGCGGGAAAGATTCCAGTGTGCAAATAACCAAATAGTGCCAAATAAAATAGACAGGACCGCAATTACGATCCATTCGATCTTGGTTTTAGGACGTGACATTTCTTTTTAAAGATCTAAAATGGTGGGAGATACTGGATTCGAACCAGCGACCTCATGCGTGTCATGCATGCGCTCTAACCAACTGAGCTAATCCCCCAAGAGAAAGAGATTATGATATCTTTGCCCTCTTTTACGTCAACGCAGTTGAAAGCAATTCGTTGTTACGCTTTACGATTTGAGAAGATTAGGATTTACTCAAACCCTTATGAAGAAAGCATTGGTTACAGGTATAACCGGACAGGATGGTTCCTACTTAGCGGAATTACTCCTGGAAAAGGGCTACGAAGTCCATGGGATAGTCCGTCGTGCATCGACATTTAATACGGATCGTTTGGATCATTTGTACAAAGACCCGTTGGTCGACGATACCAACCTGTATCTTCATTATGGCGATTTAGCGGATGCGGTGCAGTTAGTGAAATTGCTGTATGAATTGCAACCCGACGAAATTTATAATTTGGGTGCCCAGAGCCATGTGCGGGTATCTTTTGATATCCCTGAATATACCGGTGATGTAACTGGGCTGGCCGCCGTCCGAATCCTTGAAGCGATCCGTGAGGCTGGTCTGGTCAAGAAGGTGAGGTATTATCAGGCGTCTTCTTCTGAAATGTATGGGAAGGTGCAGGAGGTCCCCCAGGTTGAAACCACCCCATTCTGGCCGAGGTCGCCCTATGCATGTGCCAAAGTTTATGCCCATTGGTTAACGGTTAATTATCGGGAGTCATACGGGCTGCATGCAAGTAGTGGTATTCTTTTTAATCACGAATCTCCACGCCGGGGAGAGACCTTTGTTACCCGCAAAATCACCCGTGCAGCCACCCGGATAAAACTGGGGTTGCAAAATAAATTGATTCTCGGAAACCTCGACTCCAAGCGGGACTGGGGATATGCCAAGGAATACGTCGAAGCCATGTGGCTAATGCTCCAGCAGGACAGTCCGGATGATTATGTCATTGCCACTAATGAAACCCACACGGTTCGTGAATTTTTGGAAGAAACATTTGCCTGCCTGGATTTGGACTGGAATGAATATGTGGGCTTTGACAAAAAGTACGAGCGACCAGCAGAGGTTGACTTGTTGATCGGGAATCCGCAGAAAGCAAAAGATCAACTCGGTTGGGCCCCCAAAACGACTTTTAAGGATTTGGTCGCCCTAATGGTTGAAGAGGATATGAAACTGGCGAAACAGGAGAGGACCTTAGCCGAAGCAAATCTTTCCTGATTTATGCCCAAGATTTTTGTCAGTGGGCACCGCGGAATGGTCGGTTCCGCTTTGGTTCGTGCCCTAAAAAAACAGGATTCTCAAAATGAATTAATTCTGGCTTCCCGCAGGGAACTTGATCTTCTCAATCAGTCTTCTGTTGAGCAGTTTATCAATCAGATAAAGCCAGATATTATTATCAATGCTGCTGCCAAGGTGGGAGGGATTCATGCAAATAATACTTATCCTGCTGAATTCATTCATCAAAATTTGCTTATTAACACCAACCTGATCCATGCGGCATGGCAAAATGGGATCGGGCGTTTTCTCAACCTCGGCAGTTCCTGTATCTATCCACGGGCGTGTGATCAACCAATCAAGGAAGAGTATTTACTTACCGGACCTCTGGAGAAAACCAATGAGGCATATGCATTGGCAAAAATTGCCGGTCTTGAAATGTGCCGGCATTACCGGAATCAATATGGGGTTCTTTTTCATAGTGCCATGCCCACGAACCTTTATGGTCCCGGGGATAATTATGCAGGGGAGAACTCCCACGTTTTACCCGCTCTGATCAGGCGGTTTCATGAAGCCAAAGAATCAGGTCTTGATCTGGTTGAGATTTGGGGAACGGGAAAGCCCAGACGTGAGCTTATGCATGTTGATGATCTTGCCGGTGGCGTATTATTTTTAATGGAGTTAGAAGATCCTCCTGATTGGGTAAATCTTGGTACCGGTGTGGATCATTCGATTCAGGAAATTGCAGAACTTGTCAAATCTACGGTCGGATTTGAAGGTTCAATCGTAAAGGATACCTCTAGACCGGATGGAATGCCAGTGAAGTGCCTCGATGTGTCCTTGGTCAATTCCCTGGGGTGGAAATCTGAAACCAGATTAGAGGACGGAATATCTTCAGCCTATCAGGATTTTTTGTCGGGTTTGGAGACGGGGGTAACCCG
>CALKMX010000112.1 GCA_938091675.1 uncultured Opitutales bacterium | reverse complement strand
CTTCCGCAATTTTTGGAAAAGTGGGGTGGGGGAATCACTCTTTATCAGGCATTAATCATTGGGGCTTCCGTGGCTTTATTGGAATTATTTCCCATCAAAATCGGATCCTTGAGATTAAATGATAATTTGTATGTTCCGGTGCTGGTTGCCTGTATTGCCGTTATTATCCGCTAGCAAGCACCCATCTCTTTTTAAAGGATCCAAGATCTACAATTTCAGCATCTTCCCTGCACGGGATGATGGAAAGCTGATCTCTGTATATCTGAAATACTGCCCGTTGGTTAAAATTTCTTGCCCATTTAAGTACCTGTTCTTTGCTGGAATTGGTGAGGAATCCTGGTTCCTGATGAGATAAATCCTGGGAAGCCCCGGTTATGGGCAGGCATACAGCTCCCGACTGGGTAATCATCTTTTTTAAGGATGTATTTCTTTGCTTGTTTTCTGAAACGGATAGTATTTGATCCATCGGATTGCACGCGGTGACAATAAAAGCAGGATCTGGAATATGTTCCGCTTCACCAGATAGCAGAAAGCAGGTATCAAAATAAGCCTGATTCATTTTTTTCCCTTGGAACGGCAATGCCAAACAAGTCCATTATATCTTCCACAAATTTCTTCTGCGGCATTTCCGGGCATGCGGATTTCCAGTCTCTTATATATTGTTCGAATTGTTTGGGCTGGTCAGTTTTTGATTGATTCAGCCAGCCACATGCCGACCAGGCAGTGCCTGGATTTTTTTCGATTAAACCGAGCATATTTAGGGCAATCCACAAATTTTGTTTTCTTAGATTTGGATTTTTGGACAGGAGAGTCCGGTTTTCTTTGTACCACAAAGAAAGCTGGAAGTTATCTGGGTAGGAAGCATGGTGGATCCTTTGATTCCGGTATTTTTTGAACTCTTTTGCATAGGATTGCCAACTTGGATAAGGAGGGGAGGTTTCCCAGGTTTTAGAAAGTTCAAGCAGTGCGTAGAGTGATGCTGCTTCACCTAGGCTTTCTTCAAACCATTGGTTTGTTTGATCCCCCTTTTTGCTCCCGCATATCAGGTGGGCAAGTTCATGGGAAAATTGGAAGGCATACTGGCACCAATGACGATCTTTGGCGGATAGACTAATCCTGTGAGCACCATTTTCAGAAAGCTTGTAAAAAATCCTGGGGCTAGCTGGTGTGGATAAGACTACAATTGTCTGGTCAGTAAGTTTCTTGGTGTATGGTATAAATACCTGTGCGGTAGAGAGTAATAGCTTTTGGATTTCCTCAGTAGTTACATTCCCCCAGCCATCCTTGCTTACTGAAATATCCAATGCCAATCCGGTCCGCATGACTGCGAGATATAATAGGCTGAGAGGAAGGAATCCCCGAAAACTTTTCACGAATAAATAAAATGCTTATTCAGAGGAGTTGACGCTCTGGTTATCGAGTCCAAGGTAGGAAGAGGTCAAATAGTCATAGAAGATAGGTATGCCGTTTCGGGTAGTGGTAAAATACAGCCAATTTGAAAGACTGTCTTTATAAAGGTAGGGCCAGAGCCCTTCTTTTGTCCATAACCAGCCATGATTTTCGTTCCACAACCATACGCTTTCACCTTCATTACTCGAAGAATATAGCCATCCAAGTTGAGCGTGGTATAGCCATCCTTTCTGGTAGTAGATAAAAGTACCGAACCAAGGAGAAGATTTCCACCCTCCCACTTCTTCGGTAATTTCTCCCCACCAAAATTTAGGTGGTTCTGGTATCTTAACTTTTTTAACCGGCCCAATTCCATACCCGGCTGCATTTTTTGCCCATGCCCGAAAATACATGACATCAGGGAATGGACTTTCGGTTACCTTGAGCCTGAACTTTTCTGGGTTCCCAACCGCTCTTACCCAGTAAACGGTAGATTTTGACCGGTCGATTGATATGCCCGATGAGATCACAAACCCAAAGTCTTCAATGACTCCATCCCCATCAAACTGAACATTTCCTGTTAGATGAATGGATCCATTTTCATCCAGGATACCTTCATCTGTTCTAAGGATTGGTTTATTGGTAAGCGAGTACGGGTTATCCGGATCTGTCCCGGCTAAGAGCTCATCTTCATTGCTTATTCCATCCCCGTCACGATCGTCATCAAAGGCATCCTCGATACCGTCCCCATCGATATCTTCCAGGACATCTTCGATTTGAATCTGTATTGTTTTATTGCTGTGTAAACCTTTCGAATCCGTTGCCCTGATGGACACCTCGTAAGTATTATTCTGGTCGGCATCCTGTGGGTTTTCGTAGTCCTTACCAAGGAAGGAAATTTCTCCGGTCGTGGCATTAATCTCAAACCAGTTGGAGTCATATCCGCCATCGATAGACCAGGTAAGTATATCTCCATCTGGATCGGAGGCGTATATTTCGAATACGAAATTTTCGTTTTCTAATACAGTACGGTTACCATCTGAAAGTAACTGCGGTGCTTGGTTTGCATCTGTGGTGTCCAGAGGGAATGGGTTGGAATCGCCATGACCCGTGTCTCCACCGGTTCCAGAGTTGGTGGTATCGAGAGTAAATGTATTGGAATCACCAATGCCAGTACTCCCGCCTGTGCCTGCATTGGTAGTGTCTAATGAGAAGGTGTTGGAATCGCCATGACCGGAGTCTCCACCGGTTCCAGAATTGGTGGTATCGAGAGCAAAGGAATTGGAATCGCCAATGCCAGTATTCCCGCCTGTACCCGAATCAGTAGTGTCTAATGGGAAGGTGTTGGAGTCGCCATGACTGTTACTATTGTGGACATGGATCGTACGAACCACGGGCTCCGCAGCATTACCTGCAGCATCGGTCTTGGTGTAAATGATCTGGTAAATGCCAGGTGTGTTGGAATCCACCGATCCATTGGCATCCGCCGATCCGTTCCCATCCACAATGTCGGTCCAGTTTGCTCCCTGGTCAACATAAGTGGTGGACGCCAAGTGGGTGACATTGATATCCCCAACGATCGAAATCACCGGTGGGGTGGTATCGACCACCTGAATCGTTCGTATGGCTGGCTCAGCGGCGTTTCCACTGCTGTCGGTGTAGGTGTAATGTATTTGATAGGTCCCAGGCACCTGTGAATCTACCGTACCGTTGGCATCGGCAGTCCCATTACCATCCACGGAATCATTCCACTGTGCTCCCGCATCGGTATATACACTGCCTGCCTCATGAGTGATATTGGCATCGCCCAGCAGGGTGATGATGGGAGCATCACTGTCCACCACATTAATGGTTCTGACTACCGGATCTGCAGCATTACCTGCAGCATCGGTCTTGGTGTAAATGATCTGGTAAATGCCAGGTGTGTTGGAATCCACCGATCCATTGGCATCTGCGGTACCATTTCCATCAACAATGTCGGTCCAGTTTGCTCCCTGATCAACATAAGTGGTCGATGCTGAGTGGGTGACATTGATAT
>CALKMX010000111.1 GCA_938091675.1 uncultured Opitutales bacterium | reverse complement strand
CCAGTTCAGGGGAGCAGTGGGAATAAAACTTCCCTCATTGTCTCCGGTAGTCACTTCCCCATTCGGCCCCACTCCGATTCCATTGGGGGCACGGAAACCACTGGCAAAAATAGACAGATCATCTCCAGAAGGAGAAATTTTCAGGACGCATCCATGGTGCCTGCCCAGCCGCTCAAACCCGGCTCCACCCGCCCGCACAGGGCAGCCCATACTGAAGTAGAAATTTCCTGCGGGATCGGTCTGGAGATCGAAACAGAAGGCATGAAAGCCCTCGGTCGCATCCCAGTCATTATTAAAATTCTCCAGAAAATCGGCCTCCCCATCGTTGTTGAGATCATGAAAGCGGGTGATCTGATTATCTCCCACCGTATAGATTTTTTCGTTCACAATCTTGAGGCCCAAAGGCTCATGCAAGCCCGAGGCAAAGCGTTTCCATTTCACATCCTGCAATTGATCATCGATGTTGCTTACAATCCACACATCCCCATCCCAGGTACAAACCGCTGCAGATTTCCCATCGGCAAAAAAATCGAATGCACCAATCCGCATGCGTGGTTCGTATTTATTGTTGAAAGGTATACCAATGCGATCGACCACATAGGCGTTCTGGTCATCGGTGGAAAGCTCCCCCTTGGTCACAATTGGGTCGCCCCACTGGGAAGAACCTCCCTTGGTGAAAGCAGACAAATTCTCTGCCCGTCCCGAAGCCGATTGGATCGCTGGCTGGTAAGCAGGATCTCCTGCCCAGATACCAATCTTGGTGCGATGTTTACCCGCTGGCAGGTGGAGGAGAATTAAGCCATGTTGAAAATGAAGTTCTGCATGTGACGGACCATCGGTGATAAGAAAATTACACTTATTTCCCAGCCAATTCAGGGACCAGGTGGATGCTGCCTTTTGGGCACTCTCTCCTTCGGCAAGTACAACCCAGGAATCCTCTCGTAAATTCGCTTCTAAAGTACGGGTGAAAGCTTCAAAGCCCTGACCCGAAACATATCCGGGCATATCCAATACACTCCCCTCCCCTACAGTATACGAAAAAACCACCCGACCATCATGCACATAGTGACCCTTAAAGTGTGCCCAATCTTTGGGCAACGGGCCCATAGGGGGAAATGATTTGTAAGGGTGAGGCCGGGGATCATCCAGTTTGAATACTTTTGCCTTTAAAGGAGTAATGCCTGTTGCAGGGTCGCCCTTTACAGGCAATCCCACAAAGGGTGGAGAGTCGGTGCTTTTGACCGCTTTGGCCCAGCCTGGACGAATACCAGTCTGGAAAAGATTGTGCTCATACTTAGTTACCGCGGCACTTCCATGAGCCCCTCCGAAAGGCATACCCTTGGTTTCAAGGCTTTGCGGATTCATCCAGGCAAAGGAGTAAGAGAGAGTCTCACTATCGAAAACCATCACCGCCCGGCGGTCCGGTCCCAGTGGTACAAGGTGTGCCCGGGGAACGATATAGGCAATCCCGGTGGAGTTTGTCTCTATGGCTGTGGATACCACCGGGCCAAACCGCTTGGTAAAGAAACCCTTTTTTGAAGTATGTTTCGCTTGGGCAACCTGTTCGGGTCTATGGGCAACCGCATGTTCAATCACCTCCTCCGCAATTTGTTTGATCTGTTCATCCGTAAGATCCAGATGCCCACCTTTGGGTGGCATTTTCACCAAGGACTCGGACTCAGGGGGACTCCCGTTTACAATGAAACTGACCACCGCATCCAGTCCTCCCTCCTTCACTACCTTGGAGGTAAGCAGACTGGGAAATACTCCACCCACCCCATTGAGGTCCGGTCCATGACAGGGTGCACAGCGCTGGGTAACCAGATCGGATGGCTTGGTTACAGCCAGTAGTTGCGAGGAAAAAGAAAGAAAGCTAAGACCAAGAATGGTTCGGATCATCATAACCAAGAGAACGGCTTTGGGTTACAAATATAGAAAAGAATATCTTATTTTTTGGCCAAGGGAGTATGAGCCTCTTCCATAATCTTTTTGATTTTGGCAAGGATCTCAGGATTGGCGTCCGCCAAGTCTTTAGATTCCCCGGGATCCTTGCTCAGGTCATAGAGTTCGATCTTACCCGTCCGGTTATTCCACTTTTTCCATCCACGCAAAATACCCTTCCATTTCCCCAAGCGCACCGCCCGGTCATGATCCTTGGTCTGGGGGTGCTCAAAATAGAGATAGTCGTGCTTCTTTTGACTAGTCGTCCCCTTGAGAGTGGGAAGAAAGGAGATGCCGTCCGATTGTTTGGGGATTGGTTGATCGGTCAAATCTGCAATAGTAGCGACCATATCCCAGAAGGCACTTATGTGATCACTCTTACTTCCCGACTTGATATGACTGGGCCAGCGGGCAAGGAAGGGAGCATTGATTCCTCCCTCGTACAGATCCCGCTTGATTCCACGCAGCGGGCCATTGGAATCCCAAAACTTGGGATCATGCCCACCCTCACTATGAGTCCCGTTATCACTGGTAAAAAGAATCAGGGTATTTTCATCCACTCCCAGTTTGGATACCAACTCCAATAATTGGCCGATTTGGTTGTCAAAATTCTCCATCATCGCGGCATATCCGGCGATGGGGTTTTGCACGTCGGGGCAGGGTTCGCCGGGTCCGGCCCCATACCGGCCGATGCGATCATCAAACTCAGGATATACCTTTCGCCATTTTTCATGCAGTTCCTTGGGTGCATGCATGGCGGCATGAGGAACGGCGGTGGGAATATAGCAAAAGAAAGGCATTTTCTGCTTCACATTCCTTTCGATAAAGGAAAATGCATCCTCCATAATCAGGTCATGGATAAATGTTCCTTTCTCAAGAGGAATTTCTTTTCCATCCCGGACCATGCTGGTGGGATAGTAGGTGTGGGCAATCGCCTGGCTTTTCCATCCGCTGAAGTGGTCAAACCCATGAGTCAGGGGATTCTGGGCACCCTTTTCATTGGTATGGCCAAGCCCCCATTTGCCGAATGCACCGGTGGCATAGCCCGCGTTTTTAAAGATACGGGGCAAGGTGACCATTTTAGGATCCAATGCCAGGGTGGGTTCATGTCCATTTCCACGGCAATGCACATGACCGGGATGCTGACCGGTCATGAGAACGGCACGCGAGGGTGAACATACGGTATTGCCGGAATAATGACTGGAAAAAAGCATCCCCTCATTGGCCAGGCGGTCGATGTTGGGAGTTTTAAGTTTTTTCTGACCATAACAGCCAAGGTCTCCCTTGCCGAGGTCATCCGCCAGAATGTAAATCACATTAGTGGGCTTGCCTGCATGTGCCTGGATTCCGGAGAATGAGACGAAAGTTAAAAATAAAGAAGAAAATATCCTAAATTTAGCCATAGGACGAACCTTGTAAAAATTGGTAAACACGGGCAAACCCGAATTTGGCAAATTGCCAAAATAAAAAGGGAGGCGTCCGAAAACGCCTCCCTTCCTAATAAGATAAACCCTGATCCGTTCGTCAGCCTTTGCGGCTTAGAACTGACATAACAATCAACAAGGCCACAATACTGGCCAAGCTGGCACCAGCTCCGATGAATGAATTCACCACGCTGGTTATGTTTCCGATGATGTCAATTCCACCACCACCGGTACCGAACACGACTTGAACCACTACGAGTAGTCCGATCGCGCCGATGAGGATTTCCGTAAGTCCGCCAATGGCGTCCTTGAGTTTACTGGCTACGTTATCCATTTTTTTGTCCCCCCAATTTTAGGTTAGGTTTGTTTCAGTATTTTCAGGTTCACACGGTGAGGACTGTCCTCACTTGCTGCTCCTCTGAAAAATTGCTAAGATTAATAGAATTGCAATCAGACCGACAAATCCGTTTTGTCCGCCAATCTGATTTACAATCTGCGTGATGTTCGCGATGACGCTGCCACCAAAAATCGCCCCGGTACCGAATACGATTTCCACGATTACGCCGAGTGCGATCAGTCCGATTCCTACTTGTGACACGAGCTTGATCCACTCGTGCAACTGCGAGATCATATCTTTCATGTGTTTTCCTCTCTGTTGAGTTTCAGAGCCAAGGGAGCCCTGCTTCGGCCAAGCCGAAACCCAGTAAGAGCATTCACCATCCTTGACATCACCTAATTTAAATCAGATCAACTTATACACATTCTGTCAACACCTTATAATTAATAAGATTCATCAGGCACCTGAAATTATTTCATACTCTGCAACGCAGCCCCACATCGTACTCAGGTACCGTCTAGGCACAGCGGGCGGAGCCTACCCCATATCCGAGAATCTATTTAGTTAAAAGAGAAGATACCCGTTTGTACTCCGGATTGATGCATTTTTCTCCCCACCTTTTTAAGGCACAGAGCAATCCTAGATCCGATTCTGGAAACTGTCCCTTATCTCCCGTTTCCTCAATCCACTCAGATAAAAGGTTTCGGTGGCGTAAAAGCTCAATCTGAAAACTTGGGTCCACGGCAAGGTTATTGATTTCATGAGGGTCGTTTTCCAGGTCATATAATTCTTCCGCCGGACGGTAATTGGAAAAGAAGATCTTTTGTGCACCATTGATTTTTCCTTCCGCCATCAATCTTCGGAAATCCTGCGAAACTTGCCAGGGGTCTTTGTAACTTGGTTGCATGTAGGGACGGTCAGTGAGGAAATTTTTAAGGTACTTGAACTTCTTGGTAACAATCGCCCGGATATGGTCGATGGTGTAATCGCAACGGTCCCGGGCAGCCACCACAAATTCCCGTGGCTTATGATCCCTGGAAAGGAAGTTTTTTCCCTCCATATATGAGGGAACCTGGATCTCCGCGGTGGCCAAGCTGGCCGCAGATATATCTATCCCACTGATCAGGTCTCCCCGTACCCCACCTCTCTCTATGCCAGCCCCTGTAACAATTAGAGGCATACGGATCCCACCTTCATAAAGATACTGTTTGTGCCGGTGCAACTGCATCCCATGATCGCTGAATAAAAAGATACGGGTATTTCCGTACAGTCCCTCCTGTTTGAGGTATTGGATAATCTGACCGACCTGCTTATCTGTCTTGAGCAGGCAATTATAATGGCGGGCAATCAAGCTTCTGACCGATTCAATATCCGGATAATAAGGAGGCACCTTCACATCACCAGGCTGCACCTCATTGAAACCGAGGGTTCCCCCCTTCCCCCCCGATAGCTGTACCTGGACAAAGAAAGGTTTCTTTCGCCTTCCCTTGAGCATCTTGCCGGAAATAAATGCTTCCGGGTTAAGCCCGCTTGCCTGATGATAATCATAAAGTTTATTGGGGTCCCAATCGAAATTGTAATCATCTTTTGCATGGTTGGCAGTCCAGTACCCATGCTTCCGGAAAATTTCCGGGATGGTGAGAATATCCAGGACATTTTGATCATACTCTCCCATATTTTTCCCCCTGAAGTCGGGGCGGCAGGATCGGTGGTTGTGGGCCCCGATGCTCGTTTGCATCATACCGGTGACAATGGCCGAGCGGGTGGCCGAACATACACCCGCTGGTGTGTAAAACCGGTCAAAGCGGATTCCCTCCTTGGCTAACTGGTCGATATGGGGGGTCTCGATCAGGGTCTCCCCGTAGCAACTGAACCACCCGCTAACATCTTCCAGATAAATCCATAAAACATTGGGACGCTCCGTGCCGGCAATCAAAGAACCGGCAACGAAGAGAAAGATGGACAAAAACTTCCGGGGCTTCATCCACCCCATCAAGGCCAAGATGTTGGAGATTGGAAAGAGCAATTTCCATGGAATCTGAATTATTTCAAATCAAGGGAAGAAATTTCGACTCGTTCAAATGAAGGCATCTGCTAGGATAGACCAACTCATGGAAGAACTCAGTATTATCACTCAATTGTCTCACGAATTTGGCACTCCTGAATATGTAAAGGGAGGCGGAGGAAACACCTCTTACAAAAACGAATCGACCCTATGGGTGAAGCCATCGGGCACCACCCTCTCCGGATTGACCGAGGAAACCTTTGTGCAGCTGGACCGCTCCAAAATCGACCGGTTGTACGCCACTGAAACCCCGTCCGATTCAGCCGCCCGTGAAGAACTGGTCAAAAATATGATGGCCGATGCGGTCTGCGGTGGAAACGGCCGCCCATCCGTTGAAGCCCCCCTCCACAATGTGCTCTCCACCAAGTATGTGGTACACACTCATGCTTTACTCGTAAACGGAATGACCTGTGCCATGGAGGGCGAAGATGTGGCCAGACGACTTTTCCCTGAAGCCCTTTGGGTTGAATACATTGATGCCGGTTACACCCTGTGCATGGAACTGAAAGGACGAATTGAACAGTATGAAGCCGAGCACGGGAAAACCCCTGCCGTAATTTTGCTGAAAAACCATGGTATTTTTGTATCTGGTAATAGTGCGGAAGAAATCCGTGCCCATTATGCATCCATCATGGAGCCCCTGCGTGCCGAATATGACCGGCTTGGTATAGTCGAGCACCTTAGCATTCCTGATTCCCAACCTGATTCCGAAACTGAAGCTACCATTCAGGAACTTTTTGGGGACGATGCCAAGTTTGTACAGTCCAGCGGTTCCTTTACCTGTGTGCCGGGACCGATCACACCCGACCACTTAGTTTATGCCCGGGCTTTTCCGTTTGATTCCGACCTTACCAAAGAAAATGTTGCTTCCTACCGTGCCACCCATGGGTTTGCCCCCAAGGTGGTGATCGCTAATGACCGGGTATATGGGCTGGGTAACACCGAGAAAAATGCCGGACTCGCCCTGGAGTTTGCCATGGACGGCGCCCAGGTGCTGGAACTTTCCCAGGCTTTTGGTGGGGTGGAATATATGTCCGACCCGGCCCGCGAATTTATTGAAAACTGGGAAGTTGAATCCTACCGGCAATCGGTAGCCAGTTAAGGTCTAATTGCCCTTTGGGAAATGGTTTCCCAAGCTAAAGTAAGGCTGCTTACGGATTCCAGACTTTAAATAAGGCCTCCGCCATGTGTGATGGGGTTTCGGCAACTGAAATCCCAGCATCCAAGAGAGCTTCCACCTTGGCTTCCGCGGTTCCCTTACCTCCTGAGACAATGGCTCCCGCATGACCCATCCGGCGACCTGGAGGTGCGGTACGACCCGCAATAAATGCGGCACAGGGTTTATTCACATGCTCCTTAATAAAGGCAGCAGCTTCCTCTTCCGCGGTGCCTCCGATTTCGCCGATTAAGATAATTGCCTCAGTCTCGGGATCCTCGTTAAATAATTTCACCGCGTCTAAGTGACTGGTTCCATTGATGGGGTCTCCCCCAATCCCGATGCAGGTGGACTGCCCGTGCCCGGCAGATGTAATCTGCCAAACCGCCTCATAAGTAAGAGTACCGGAACGGGAAACAATCCCCACCTTTCCAGGTTTATGGATGTAACCGGGCATAATTCCAATCTTGCACTCACCCGGAGTAATAATTCCTGGGCAGTTCGGGCCGATCAGGCGGGAGTTGGAAGTGGACAGCCTTGCCTTTACCTCAGCCATGTCCCGAACCGGGATTCCTTCGGTAATGGCAATGATCAAGGGAATCTCCGCATCGATTGCCTCCAGGATAGAATCGGCTGCGAAGGGGGGTGGCACATAGATCGCCGCCACATTGGCACCTTGCTTGTCCACCGCCTCCTGCACGGTATCAAAAACGGGCACAGAATCCTGGAATTTTTGCCCGCCTTTGCCTGGAGTGACACCGGCCACCACATTGGTGCCGTACTCCATACATTGAATCGTGTGAAAACTGCCAGCACTTCCGGTGATTCCCTGAACCACAAGTCTGGTGTCTTTGTTAACAAGAACGCTCATTATAAATCTTTCTGTAAATAATTTAGGATTGGGCGGCCAGTTTGACCACTTTTTCGGCTGCTTCGGCAAGCGAATCGGCGGGCTCCAAAGCAAGTCCACTGTCCGCAAGTATTTTTTTGCCCGCTTCCACATTGGTTCCTTCAAGTCGTACCACCAGGGGGACTTTCATTTCCAATTTCCGGGCAGCATTTACGATACCGGTGGCAATCACATCGCACTTCATAATACCACCAAATATATTTACCAGAATCGCCTTAACCGCATCATCGGAAACCAAAATTCGGAAGGCATTTTCCACCTGTTCTTCATTGGCTCCGCCCCCCACGTCCAAAAAGTTGGCAGGAGACCCGCCATAATGCTTGATGATGTCCATGGTGGCCATAGCCAGTCCTGCACCGTTTACCATGCAGGCAACATTCCCATCGAGGGCGATGTAATTTAAATCAAACTTGGAAGCCTCGACTTCCTTGGGGTCTTCCTCGCTGATATCGCGCAGGCTCACCACATCGGGATGGCGAAACAATGCATTGGAATCAAAATTCACTTTTGCATCCAGGGCAAGGACATCCCCAGTTGGGGTAAGAACAAGTGGGTTAACCTCGACCTGTGAACAATCCTTGGACCAGAAAAATGCATACAGTTTAGAGACCAGCTTGACACACTGTTTAAATGATTCACCGCTAAGACCCAAGGCAAAGGCGATCTGGCGTGCTTGGTAAGGACGGATACCAAGTGCCGGATCAATCAAAACCTTGAAGATTTTATCCGGAGTATTTTCTGCAACCTCTTCGATATCCACCCCACCCTCAGTCGAGGCAATGATGATTGGTTTTGAGGTCGCCCGGTCCATCAATATGGCAAGATAAAATTCTTTATCGATATCGGATGCTTCCGTGAAATAAACGGTCCCAACTTCTTTGCCCTCCTCCCCCGTCTGTTTGGTAACCAGTATGTTACCAAGCATATTTTGTGCTTTGTCTTTCGCTTCCTCAAGGTTGGTAACCACATGTACCCCTCCCTTAAAACCGTTCGTAAAGGTACCTTTACCGCGACCACCGGCATGGATTTGGGCTTTTACAACGACTGCCTGGTCAGATGAGAAGGATGATAACGCCTGGTCGATTTGATCTACAGACTGGGCAACCGTGCCACTGGGCACTGCCACTCCGGCATCTGCAAATAATTGTTTTGCTTGGTATTCGTGTACATTCATGAAGATAAAAAAGGGTCTAGATTGTCAGGCTTGCTCCATCATTCAAGCCTTTTCCCTAACCGGTCCACTCAACTCTTTCAAGTTGAGTAATTTGACACTTGCCCGATATCGTTAATCTGCAAAAAGGAACTCATGCAAAAAATCATTCCCCTAGGCTTTCTCCCTCTCCTTTCCCTCTTTGCAAATTGGCCCCAGTACCATGGTCCCATGTTGGATAAATCTACCGGGTTTGCAGATCGGTCTGCCAAAAACTTTCAAACAACGGACAAAATTCTGTGGAAAATCCCCACCCCTTTGGGATTTAGCTCATTCACTATTCACTCAGATCGGGCATACACCTTAGTGGCAGAGGAAGATGAAGACGGATTGCTCAGGGAAAAATGCATAGCTGTGGACCTCCAGTCAGGTAAAATCATTTGGGGGAAATCCCTGGGCTTGGCCACATACGGGCATGGCGGTGGAAATGCCGGCACCAAGGATAACTCGGGTGGGGATGGGCCAAGATCCACCCCTTCCATCGCTAATGACCGAGTTTTTGTCTATGATTCAGAAATGACCCTGCATTGCCTGCGTGCCGATTCTGGCAGATTGTTGTGGAAGGTCGATATCATCCGGGCGCATCAGGGGGTGAACATTATGTGGAAAAATGCATCCTCTCCCCTACTGGTAAATGATCTTGTGGTTATTTGTGGAGGGGGGCCCGGGCAAAGCTTTATTGGCTTGGAGCAAGATTCCGGAAAAGTGAGATGGAAGAGCGGCGACGAAACCCTGACCCACACAACTCCCGCATTTGCGAAAATTCATGGGGAGGACCAAATTATTTTCCTCTGTCGGTCGGGAATGGTTTCCCTTGCTCCAGCAAATGGAAAAGAATTATGGAGACAGGAATTTCCCTTTAAAGTTTCAACCGCGGCATCCCCAGTGGTCGCCAATGATTTCATTTTTTGTTCAGCTGGATATGGTGTAGGGGCGGGACTGTTTAAGCTGTCTCGAAATAACGGATCCTGGCAAAGCACTCCTGTTTGGAGGAAACATAATGAAATGATGAACCACTGGAGCACCCCCTTACACTACCAGGGAAATCTTTACGGCATTTTTGGTTTTAAGGAATATGGTAAAGCACCTTTACAATGCATAGAGCTACAAACGGGAACCATTAAGTGGAGCAAAGAAGGCTTTGGTCCGGGAAATTTAATCCGGGTTGGCAGTACCCTGGTGGTTTTATCGGACAAGGGAGAGATTGTCACCCTCGACGCAAACCCCGCAAAATATACCGAATTGGAAAGAAGGAAAGTGCTGGATGGTAAATGCTGGAGCACCCCAACCCTGAGCAATCAATATTTACTTGTCAGGAGCACAAAGGAAGCAGCTGCCTTAATGCTCAAGGATTAAGAGCATTCATTTCGATAGCGGTTAATTCGCTTGCTCAGGAAATTCTGGATTTTAAATTATTTAAAGATGTCGGGTCGTAGCTCAGCTTGGTAGAGCGCTGCGTTCGGGACGCAGAGGCCGCTGGTTCAAATCCAGTCGACCCGAATTTTAGAGCACTACCCCCACCCACCTTAAGGAGGTACTTAAAAACCAACTATCTGAAAGGCTCTTTTTACCGGGAGATATCTCGAACCACCCGCTCAATTCCATAGGGGTCACGACTGACCTCCACCAAGCGAATCATGGAGGCACAAATAAAACCGTTTTCTAAAAAGGTATCCCAATTGATCGACGACTTCTTCGAATAAATAAAATATGCACTCCGACTACTTCTGAAAATATGAATGTGGATATTTTGAAGACCTGCATTTTGAGGAGCTTGATCTGTAGAAGGTAATAAGTGCATAAGTTTTATTGATTACTAATTGTGAACTTTATTCAGTTTTCAGATTTGGGTGAGGAACCAAAATCCAGTTGAAGATACAGAGAGGATGAGAACGAGGGATAAGATATTATTGATCATAGCGTTTTATTAGGTTTATATTTGTATTTAAACTAATTACTTATCTATGTCAAAAAATTTTTACATATATTATTAACTCATGCCGCTTTCTTTATATTTCTTTAACTTTCTTTAATTTTTATTCTTTGACAAGAGAATTAATTACTTTTAAAATTTTAAGAGTTTTAAAAATGATTTCCTCGCAAAATGAAGATTTCGTAGCTATCAATGCTAGAGTGACAAAAGCTACCTATGAGCAGATGCAAATTGTATCCAAGTCTCTGGATATTAGTCTCTCTTCTTTGATAGCTAGTTCGGTAAACGAATACTTACACCAGGTAACCTCGGAGAAAGGTGCTCAAACCGTTGAACTAGAAATTGCCCGTTTTGCCTATGCCAAAAAGAGGACTGATCGCTAAGGACTTTGCGGGGAAATGAGCGGGAATCCCACAAACCCGGATGAACCCAATTCCCTGGAAGTGGATTTTTCTCCGGAGTCGTGGAAGACTGAATTTCATGATGAAATAAAATCTGTCCGCTTAAACGGCGAAAAGATCGCCGAAATCCGTGATTTGATGGACGAAATGAAATCGATCAAGGAGAAAAATGACCGGACGATCAAAGGGCTTTCCATTGCCATTATCAGTCTGACCATTATTGGACTTTGCTTTCTTGGATTTGGAGTGAGTTACCTGATGAGATTCAAAGTCGACAAACTGGATGAAATGATCGGCGAAGGGGTTGAGAAGTTTGATATGACCAACAAAACCTTTATCCACACCGATGCATTGGTACAATTAAATGATACCTGGCACCCCCTGCTTTGGGACCGCAAACTCCAAGGATGGTTTGTGCAAAAACCAAATGGGGCACAAAGGAATTTCCATGATAATATAATTTTACCCAAAAAAGCGTACCAACAATTAAGCCAGTCCAGCCTTACCTGGAAACAAAGCAAGTGGCATGCGCCTCCCGGTTTCCCACTACCCCAGTGAGAAAGGAATCATATGCCTGAAGGAAAAGATGTTTTTGTTGCCATCAATGGGCGGGTAACCAAGTCCGTCTATAAGAGGATGCAATACCTGGCAGGTGTCCTTGATGTCAGCATGTCCACCCTGATTGCAAATTCTGTCGCAGAATACATCCACCAGGTTACTGATGAAAAGGATGGAGAACCATCGGTGGATATGGAAATTGCCAGGTTTGCCTACTCCAAAAAGAAACCTAAAGACGAAGATCAATGAAGGATGGGGAGGTAATGGATAAGGACCCAGAAGAGGATATGGAACAGGGTATCCCCTTGCCCTCGAACGTGGTCGAAGTCGAAACACCTTCCGAGACCTGGAAAACGGAATTTAAGAATGAAATCTCATCGCTTCGAATCAACGGGGAAGATGTCTCCAAAATTCATCGGGCGATGGAAGAACTTCGTAAAATGCGTCATTCCAGCGACCGCACCTTGCGGAACTTAATCATTTTGATCACTTTATTACTTTGTTCAGGTCTGGGGGTCGGGGTCTTTGCCCTTGATTATCTTCTGCGTTTCAATGCAGATAAAATTGACGAGGTAATCGATTTAAATCTCCTCGCCATAAAGAAAAGCGAGGAAGGGATGATCAAAATCCCCTTGATCGCCATCTCATTATTGGAAAAACATCCCAATCAAATGCGTTGGGATGCAAACCGTTCGACCTGGACATTTCTCGATACTTTTACCGGTACCAGAATGGATTTTTCGAGTGATCTGATGTTTTACTCCCCGGATGTTATCGAACAGTTAAAAATTGATTTTGGACTTAATTGGAACGGGGTTACATGGAATTGGCCGGAGGGATTCGGCCCCAAAGACTGATCGCTTTTCGGGTTCGAAAAAGAAGTTCTTGCCTACAAAAGAACCAGGGAAGCTAATCCCAAAAACGCAAAGAAACCCACGACATCCGTAACCGTGGTAACAAATACGCCCGAAGCGACGGCCGGGTCCACCCCCCAACGATTAAGCAGTATGGGGAGCACAATTCCAGAAAACCCCGCAACCAGCATATTGATGACCATCGCACCGGCAATTATACCGCCGAGCAAAACAGAAGATTGTTCACTCTCCCCAAACACAAAGATGGTGATCAAGCCAGCCAGACAGGCAAAAAGTAAGCCATTGAGCAGACCAACCAATAATTCCTTTCGGATCGCTCTCATCGTATTGTAGGAGGTAAGTTCCTTGGTCGCAAGTGCCCGCACGGTAATGGTTAAGGTTTGCGTTCCCGCATTGCCACCCATCGAGGCGACAATGGGCATGAGCACCGCAAGGGCGACCATCTGTTCAATGGTGGCATCAAACATACTGATAACCAGGGAGGCCAAGGCTGCGGTTGCCAAGTTTACCAGCAACCAGGCAAACCGCTTGGTCGAGGATTGGAGCACCCCATCGTCTATGGTTTCTTCCCCTACCCCGCCGAGGCGTAATACATCCTCCTCAAATTCTTCCCGGGCAACCTCCATCACATCATCCACAGTGATCATCCCAAGAAGTTTACCGGATTCATCCACCACCCCGGCCGTGGTCAGGTCATATTTTTCAAACAAGAGAGCAACTTCTTCCTGTAGAGTTTCTGCGGGTACTAGCACCTGGGTTTCATCGGCAATTTCCCGCATCAAGGTATTTCTGGGTGAACGTAAGATTCGGGAAAGTGAAATAATACCGACCGGGCGGGCATTCTCATCGACCACAAAAAGATCCAAAAATTCCTCGGGCAGGTCACTCTCTTCCCTCAAGTAATCAATCGTCTGCCCCACCGTCCAGTTTGTGCCAACCGATACCACATCCGTCTGCATACGACGGCCCGCACTGTCCTCGGGAAAGGCCAGGCCAACCTCGATATCTTCACGCTCTTCGCGAGGAACAGAATTAAGCACTTCCGCCCGTTCCTGCTCCTCCATATCTTCTAAAACCTGAACCGCCTCGTCGGAGTCCATCTCGGTAATAACCTCCGCCACCTCCTCGGGGGTAAGGCTGTCGGTCACCTCCTTGCGCAAATGATCCTCCAATTCGAAGAGTAAGTCAGGATCAAGTTCTGTCTTTACCGATTCGATCAGGCGTTTACGTAAGGACCGGTCAAGCAATCCAAAGGCATCCGCCAAATCGGAGTGGTGAAAGCTTTGCAGATGCCTGCTTAACCGCTCATTCGTTCCTGATTCGAGCAACCGGACAAGCTCATCAAATCTGGCATCCGATTCACCAGTTGTTTCTGGTTCAATTCGATGAATTACTTCGGAATTTTCCTGAATATCTGGCATGATTCGTAGTTGAGAGTAAAACGGGCAGGACCGGGAAGCGGATTTCTAGGCATCGGTTTGGTTCAAACCATGCATTAGAATATTTTATGCCAAGGGAGCAGATTCGGCTCAATCCTATTCGGTCATAAACTAAAACAGGATTGATCCCTGCACCCTCACTCCGGTGCCCATGTGAGCGCATGGCATAGAGCCAAACCAAGGGCGTCTGCCTGGTCGAATGGCAGGGACTGGGGAAGTCCCAGCATCTGGGCAAGGGTGCTGGACATCTGTTCCTTGCTTGCCCGGCCAAAGCCAACCACCGCTTGCTTTACCCTGAGTGGGGCATATTCAAAAACAGGCACATCCCGAATGGCCGCAGCAGAAAGAGCTGCACCCCGGGCTGCTCCCAGAATTTGGGCAGTCTTAAAATTCTGTACATATATGGTTTCCTCGCAGGAAACATGGCGTGGTTGCCACAAGGAAATCAAATGGGCAACTACCTCATGGATTTTGCCGAGGCAAGAGATGGAAGACACTTTTCTATCGAGCTTGAGGGTTTCAGAATGGAGCAAACGGTGAGAACTCCCCTCACATTCGAGAACCGCCAGCCCGGTGCCCCGCAAACTTGGATCGATTCCCAGAATTCTTCCCCGAAAAGGCTCTTTCCTCAGTAAAATCTTGGGATCAACCAAAGCCTTTGCCTTGCCTGGATCTCCGGCCAGGTGTCTGGCCCACAGCTTTCTCGATGATTTATTCACTCAATTTCTAAATGATCATGCGCAACCCAGCGATCACGATAAAGAACCAAATCATTCGTTCAAACCAGTCCTGCCTAATGTATCGAACTAGTTTGGGGGCGACCAGTGCACCAAGAATCGCAGGGAAAAATAACCAGGCACTGATCGTAAAAATCTCCCCGTCCAGGATTCCAAGGTTACACATAAAGGGAACTTTGGAAATATTTACGATCAGAAACAACCAAGCGGATGTGCCAATAAATGCGTATTTGGGCAGTTTCATTGCCAGTAAATAAAATTGGGCAATGGGACCGGCCGCATTGGCCAACATAGTGGCCACCCCTCCAATCACTCCAATGACAGGCCCGAAAAGAAAAGGCAGTTTGAGGGTGGAAGTAGGGAGTTGGTGGGTGAAAAACCTAATCGCGGTCATACTCAGAAGGATTACCCCAATTAGCACCTTTAAGGAACGGGCTCTTTCTTCTGACTGAAAAAACTCAAATGCCCACCAGCCCGCCAGCACACCCACCAGAAAATATGGAAGCAATCGACGAACCTGCAGCCAATCGGCATGTTTTCGATAAACTATGGTGGAGACAAGATCCGCAGAAATGAGGACTGGCAGGAGTAAACCAATCGATAGGGCCACCCCAACCGGGCCAAACGCATCCTCAAGAACCAGGGCGAAAAGAGCAACCGTCAGGTTGCCAGCACCAGGAATACCCCCCTTACTCAATCCCATGATGGCTGCACCCAGCATAAGCACCGCCCAGTGGATAAAACTCAGTTCACTCATCATAGCCATTAAGGATAGGGTATTGGGCTAAAATTCCCCAATTCCACCTGGTAGGATTCCCAAATCTCTTCCTCCCCTTGGGCGGGGTAGGATGTGCCAGTTGCAAAAGTTTGGGCACTCCGGGGCAGAAGTTTGCGAAAGTTTGCCCGGCGGCATGTATCCAACTCGCCCAGGACATCATCTGCAAGAAGGATGGGCACGCTCCCTAATTGGTTGTGCAAGTAGGTAAATTCAGCCATGCGCAATGCCAGCACCACTCCTTTTTGCTGACCCTCCGAACCATATTGCCGGGCATCCCGATTATTGAGCAGAAGGTCAAAGTCATCCCGGTGCGGTCCTTTCCGGGTGGACCCGAATTGACGGTCTTTAAACCGTTCATGGGCAAAAATGTCCAGCCATTCGTCCGCACTTTCAGCCTTACAATCCGGAAGGTAGGAAAGGCCGGCCTTTTCCAGATTATCACTCAGACGGGCATAAGAATCCTCAAATGTGTCATTGAGGGACCTGAAAAAAGTGGCACGGACTTGCTGGAGAAGATGGGCGCAATTTGCCAGGGGATGTTCAAAGGCTAAAAGCTCCGCATCTTTTGCCTGTTTTTTAAGCAGTGCATTGCGCTCTTTCATCGATCGGTAGTACCCCTGTAAGGCACGCAAATATTCAGGTGAGGTTGATGACAGTACCAGGTCCATCCATTTTCTACGATCTGAAGGACTTTCACGCACCAGCCTAAAATCTCTGGAGGACAAACAGACCGAGGGGAACTGCCCCAGTAACTCTCCGAGCCTTTTAACCGGTTCCCCGTCCACCTGAACCGTCTTCGTCCCTCTTTTCCCAAAGCTTACCATGGCATCACGTTCCGTACCGTTATCATCTAAAAAACGGGCAAACAGACTGGCCTCAGTTTCTCCTTCCTTCACCATCGATTCGACCGGTGAACCACGGAAGGACCGGAGGTTTGAACAAAATCCTATCGCCTCGAGCAGGTTTGACTTCCCCTGCCCGTTTGATCCAAGAAAAAATATTCGGTCCGTGGAAAACTCAAGCTTTAGAGAACCAAGATTTCGAAAGTTTTGGATATTGATTCCTACTAAGCGCACAGGGATGGGTACTCTTCCTTACAAAGTAATAACGCCAGCATTTTGCCGCTCAGATTCTAATTCAAGCAAAGCTTCAACGAAGGCATTGGCCAGATTCAACCAGTCCTGCTCGGTGGTATCGGAGTAAGAACTTACCCGAACCAACCGGCGGCCTTCCGCTTTGCTTAGTCCAATTGCACCGGCAAGGGTGGAGGGATGTTCCCGCGCCGTGGAACAAGCCGATCCAGTTGAAACCGAAAAGCCCAGTTTATCCAGTTTGCTTACCCATTGTACATTTTCGAAATCTGGCAGGCACAGGAGCGAGGTGTTCCACAACCTCAATGCCTTGTGACCAATGACTTTGAGCCCAGGAATTTGGGTAAATAAGGATTGTTCAAAGTTATTTCTCCAGTCCTCTAATTTACCATAATCGGAGGAGGATATGCATTGGTGCTTCCAGGCAACCCTCATTCCCTCAATCCCCGGGAAATTTTCAGTCCCCCCCCTCTTTTCGGCTTCCTGCCCGCCTCCTTTTATCCAGCTGACAGGCTCGGATGAAACCAGGACTCCCACTCCTTTGGGCCCACCGAATTTATGGGCGGAAAAAGAAAAACTTGAACAGGAATGAAATCCACAATGATCCAATTTGCCCATCCATTGAGTCGCGTCACAATGAAACCAAACGCCCCTATCTTTGCAGAAATCAGCCACCTCCTGCCAAGGCTGAAGTACTCCAGTTTCATTATGGACCGCCATAAGCGAAACGAGTCCTGGCAATTCCAGATCCATTAACTTTTTAAAATCCTCCATTTCCAAAACCCCATCTGAATTGACCGGGATAAGGCGGACATTTCCCCCATAACAATGATGGGCTGTTTCGAGAATGCTTGGATGCTCGATGGCAGATACCAGTATACTTTTGCCAGGTTCTGAACCGTCCTTTGCCAAGGAAGATAAGATCGCGTTGTTTGATTCGGTGGCTCCGGAGGTGAAGGTCAAAGTTTTGGGTTCGACTGCTAAAGATTGAGCAATTTCTTCCCGCGCTTTTTCCATAAGTGCACGAACCCGAATGCCCTGACGATGTGGCGAAGATGGGTTCGCCCAACTTATCTCCGATGCAATTTGGACTGCTTGCAAAACCTCCAAGAGCGGCCGGGTGGTGGAGTTGTTATCAAAATAGGCCATGGGGGAAATCCGTCCCGCAAAGGAAGGATTAACGGGGGGAAGGCAGGCGAAGGGTTTGACCGACCTTTAAGCTGTTCTTGCTTTTGAGACTGTCCCGGTTGGCGGAATAGATGGCGTCGATATGAGATGCGTCCCCATAAATCTTCTTACTGATTGCGTAGAGGCTATCCCCAGGCTGAACAACATAGGAATCGGGGTATGCAGATCGGGCTTTGGTCTTAGGGGCATCGTTTGCCTGTGACTGAACCACCTCATCAGGTATGGGTACCACAGGGGCAAGTGGCGAGCCGAGGCGGGCTTGTAAATCTGCAATTTCGCGCCGCAAACGGTCGTTTTCATCTTTCAGATCTATACTTTCGAGATAATTTTCATAAGGTTCGCCGGGAAGTTTACGGATAATCTCACGCTCAGCGGTTACAATGAGTTGTTCCACCATTGGAGATTCCCGAGCGGATGGTTGGAGAAGTAAAAACCTGCGGAAATGATAGATTGCGGCGACCGGGTCTTTGCGGTCTGACAAAGTAAGGAGCAGACGACCCGCCTCGAGGTGAGACTTTGGCGCTTGCGTTATCCGCCTAGTAACGGAAAGGAATTCATCCAGTGCCTCAGCTTCTCGACCCACCTTAAGATAAGATCTTCCGCGCTCAAATGCCGGGTCGTCGCCTTCCTCGATGATACTCCCCGCAGGGGCACACCCGAATTGTAGAAAAAGGCACAGCCCCAGAACCCTGAGTAAGAATGAGCAGGTTTTCATTCGCCAAGAAAAGTAAGGATGAGCCTGCGGTTGTGCGGGGATGCCCGGTGCTCCCATAAAAATAGTCCCTGCCATGTTCCCAGTTGGAGTTTTCCATTGGCGAAGGGAATTTGTTCACTCGTACGGGTCAGGGCCATCTTGACATGGGATGGCATATCATCGGGCCCTTCGTGCGTATGGATAAAGTATGGATAATCTTCGGGGACCAGTTCCTCCATAAATCTTTCCAAATCAACACGGGCAGAAGGATCTGCATTTTCCATAATGACAAGGCTGCAACTGGTGTGCTGTACAAATATACTGACCAAGCCATCCGCAAGTCCAGATTCCTTCAATCCATCCGTGACCAACTCGGTGATTTCATAAGTTCCTTTTCCGTTTGTGCGGATTTCGGAAATTTTTTTGCTCATTCCCATAACAATAAATCTACTACATAAATTAATCTGAGCCTGGAAGGCAAGGGTTGAGAAATTTGTTCATGCAAATCATTCCACCCGTAGTTCAGTTTCTGCATTCATCCACATTTTTAAACTTTCCAGAATCTGATTGATTTTACTTTTTTCAATGATCACTCCATCCACAGGTGATTTGAGAACCGTACGGATTTCATTTGCAAAATTTTCTGGCAGGTCTGCCAGCCAGGACTCCCGAACCGGCAATCCTTCATCCCGGGCAAAACAATAATATAGTTTGAAAAGAACAACTTTGGGAACTTTTGCCCGTTGGAATGAGTCCAGGGAAGAACACAAGGTTCTAAAATGGGGGAAAGGATCGATCAGGTGAGCCCCATTGAACAAATAAAACCGGGCGATCTCCGATGCGGTGATGAATGCCTGCGGGTTGCTTGCCAGCTCCCGACAGGAGTGAACCCTATGAAATTCTGCCACAAACGGGATAGAGGAATCAGAGGAGGTAGGCTTTAAGACGCAGTCCACCCGGTCAAACAGATCGGGTGGATTTGCATTTTGGCTTCGTTTACCGGCGTGTGGAAACAGGGCAGCACTCAACCCGGTTAGATGATCAAATATGCGAACCCGCAAAAAACGATCACCCGCTGGTTCCCTGGATAGAACAATGCCTGACAATTCCCTGGAGTCAGCCAAAGCGTAAGCAAAAATTATGAACTGGGAGGAACTACAGCCCCCCCGGAAATCAACATTTTCATACCGTCTCCCACGGAGACATCGATCCGGTGAATTTCATCTTCCTTCACCAGAAGCAAAAACCCGCTGGTTGGGTTGGGGGTTGTGGGTACAAACACATAGGTGAGCTCCATGCCCAATTTGTCGGTCACATGGCTGGATGAGTCTGCGGTGATAAAACCGAGTGCGTAACATCCCTTACGCGGATATTCCACCAGGCAAACTTCCTTAAATAATGCCCGGTTTTCCTTCCCAAAAGTTTCCACGATCTGTTTGACCGAACGATAGACCGCATTGATAAAGGGCACTTTGTCCAGCACGCGTTCAGTCAGGTTTATGAATACACGCCCGAGCAAATACTTGGAAAAGTACCCCAATGCAGTGAGCAAAGTGACTCCAATGATCAAACCTGCCACCGCCAGAAGGGTCTCCAGTCCAAAGAACGAATTCTCCTCACTCAATCCAAGCTGATAAGCCAAGCGGATGGCGGGTTCCTTGAACAGATCCAGTAAAAAATCTATGACAAAAATGGTCGTACCCAATGGCAGAAAGACCAAAAGTCCGGTAAGAAAGGCATTGCGGAAACGCCGGGAAAGGCTGGGGGATGTGACTGACACTATACCAATTAGTTACTCTTCGCTCAACGGATGAGCGAGTCGAAAATCCGGCCAGGCAGATAGTTTTTTCACATATTCCATGACTCTTTGCTCTTCCTGCCGCATGATTTCCCTGTCAATTTTTTCTAAATCGTCAAACCCCACCAGGTGTAGCCATCCATGGATTAAATACAGTCCGAGCTCGTTTACAAAAGGCAGTTTTCTAAGTGCAGACTCCTCAATTGCCTGATCGACAGATACACAAATCTCACCAGCCAGCCCGTTTTCCTGATCCGCCGGAAAGGTGATCACATCTGTGGGACGGAAATCTTGTAAATATTTCCCGTGCAGTTGGGAATGGGATGAACGGTCCATAAAAACTATGGATAATTCTCCCGTCAAACCATGCTGATGAACTGAAAAAACCGCCTCAAAAAAATCCCTTAACTTGGAAGGATCAAACTGAAGGCCAGGATATTGGTTAGCTACCTCAATGATTGGGTTTGAATAACCTGCAGGATCAGGTTGCATTGTGGGGAAAGGGATTGCGCGAGTCCTTATCTTCATCCGGGTATTCAATCCTGGAATGGAGCATATTTAGAGTGGTTTTGAGAAAGCTCTTTTTAATGGTAGCAACCTCCTCCAGGGTAAGGGGACATTCATCGAGCTGTCCATCCTCCAACCGGTCCTGGAATATCGAATCCAGCAATTCCTCCACACTGTGATGAGTGACCTTGGGCAAAGACCGGGCAGCAGCTTCCACCGAGTCCGCAAAAAAGATAATTGCACTTTCTTTAAACCTGGGCCGTGGTCCATCGTACCGGTAGGTGGACTCGTCCGGCTCCTGGATTTCGGATTCACCATAAGGTAAATTTGCCTGCTTTGATTTTTGCTTTGCCTGAAAATAAAAGTATTTCACCAAAGTGGTCCCGTGGTGCTGGCGGATCACATCCCGGATCACCTTTGGCAGGCGATGATCACGGGCAATTTCCAGCCCCTCCTTGACATGACTTTTTATGATCAACGCACTCATAGCCGGATTTTGCCTATTGTGAGGATTGCCAAAATCTCCCTGGTTCTCGGTAAAATAATTGGGTTGAATCAATTTCCCAATGTCATGAAACAAGGCACACGCCCGGCAGAGGGTTGGGTTTGCTTTTACTTCAAGGGCCGCATCCTCCGCCAGATTTGCCACCATTAAACTATGATGATAGGTGCCTGGAGCATCCACCTGCATACGGCGAAGAAGTGGATGGTTGTAATCGGTTAACTCAAACAGAGTGGCATCGGTTGCGACATTGAATACTTTTTCTATCAAGGGCATGGCCCCAAGCACCAAAGCACCAGTAAAAACGCACACAATAAAGGAGGCAAGGGCATGGTTGAGTGGCACCACCCATCCACTGCCCGAGGCAAAACCGACCCCCAGGGCTACCAATCCCCCAGTAATCCCTGCCATGGTTCCTGCCTTGAGCACGCTACCCCGCAGCCTGACCTCTCGACAAAAATAAACCCCCACCAGTGCGGTGCACAATAATCCCACCAGCATTTCTATCCCGATCTCCTGCATAGCCGCATGAAAAACGCATGTCATGATAGCGGTCAAGGTGGCCATGCGAGGCCCAACGGTGATCATTACGATCATGGGGGCAAATGCAATTGGAAGTAAATAAGGAAGCAAACCAATAAGAATCGGGTTGGCACCAAATAACTCGGTCTCTCCCAATTCCATAATAAAACGGGATAATCCCAGGTTTACGATTATGGACATGGCGACAATCCCCGACCGTGGACCATCGGTCCAAAACCTCGGCAACACCAGGCTTACATAGACCAGCCCGAATAGCAGGGTTACAATCGTGACAAAAATACGCTTGGGCAGGAGCACACTATCCTCCAAGGCAAGGTCCAAGAATTCCTGGTATTTTTCCAAATCGGTAGCTGTCACCCGGTCTCCACGCCGGAGAATAATTTCGCCCTCCTGTACGGAAATAACCGTTGGTTCCATCTCCAAAATTGCCCGATCCTGTGCCGCCGTTGTGGCCTTTCGATCAATGGAGCGAAGCCTTAATCCTTTCGTTAGAAAACCTCCCAGGTCTGCAGCTATATCATTGCGTAATTCCTGAGCAACAAAGGATGCATTCTCATCCCCGAGTTCAATAATTTCTCGAAGTTGCAAATACTGACTGTCTGAAAAGCCTTCCAAAAGCCCGGAGGAATTATTGGTTTCGATGTTACTTAAATATGCCGACAGTAAGGGATATTCATCAAAAAGACTGATCGCAGGGCTCTTCTTGTTTCCCTTGTCAAAGACGATCAACTTATTCGCAAAATCAATCATTTCCGATTGGATGCGGGCCGTGGCATTGGACTCGGAAAGAAATTTCTGGTCAACCGAAGGGAATTTGACCACCCCGGTGAGATGTAACTGGGAAAGAAGCTTGTTTCCTGAATTGAAAAAAGCTTCCCCGCGCATCATGGAGGCATTAAAAATTGTACGGGCTTCTTTCTCAGATAGCACCACCTGGAATTTAACTTTTAATTCTTCTGTAAGAGACTGAAGGGCCAGTTCTTTTGATTCTGCGGGCATCTCCAGGACGGCAAGCATTCCCTCACGCAACCTCACCATAGCTTTGGCAAAGTTTTCCTCGCCTACAAAATCCCGGGTAAATTCGCGGGGAGTACTACTCCTGATCCATTCCTCTGCCTCTTTTTTTCTTACCTCGCTGAGATAACTGAATGCACGGTCGCTGTATACATTTTCAGGGGCCACTTCCCCCAAAGTTCTTAATCCGGGTGGTTCCTGACCGACAAAACAGATTAAGACTATTGTGACACCAAATAAAATTGTCTGAAGCAGGTGTTTCCCCCACTTCGTCCAAAACCCTGAAAACCCGTCCTGATTTCTACGATTACTGGTATTTTCTAGGGATGCCCGGCGGCGTCTGCTCCCCCGGGAGTTTTTGCGCACGGAATCTTTTTTTTCCTCTTTCACAAATAAAAATGCTGTAATTTAGAGCTTATTTTTCAGGTATTCCATCTCCCTGATAAGCAGCAATGATCCGGCTGACTAAGGGATGACGGACCACATCGCCATGATCAAATTCGTGGAAATGTAAACCCTTTACGGTACCTAGAATCCTCCTGGCCTCACGCAGACCGGACTCTTGCTTGGGCGGAAGGTCAACCTGGGTAAGATCGCCAGTCACCACCATTTTACTGCCCTCTCCCAATCTCGTTAAAAACATCATCATCTGAGAACGGGTGGTGTTTTGTGCCTCATCCAGCAGGGCAAAGCATTTGCTTAAGGTCCTCCCGCGCATGTAGGCAAGCGGGGCAATTTCCACCACTCCAGTTTCGACCAGTTTTCTGGCCTCAATCGGACCAAGCACTTCATCCATGGCATCGTAGAGTGGCCGTAAATAGGGAAGCAGTTTTTCCTCGAGGTCACCGGGCAAAAAGCCCAGTGCCTCCCCGGCTTCCACTGCCGGTCGAGCGAGCACAATCCTTTCGACTTCGCCCTCAAGCAAAGCGTGCAGGGCCGCAATCATCGCCAAAAATGTTTTGCCAGTACCAGCAGGTCCGATCCCAAAAACTAAGTCTTTTTTTAAGATAAGGTCTAAAAATTTTCTCTGGCCAAGATTTCGGGGAACCACAGATTTTTTACGAATTTGCAGACGCAGTGGCCGGTCCAATAAATCTTTGAGTTCCTGGCACTTTCCAGTTTTTACTTTTTCCAAAAACCGTAAAAAATCAAATTTACCATGAACAAAGCCTTGATCCTTTGCAGATTGGAGCAAAGTGAAAAACTCTTCACAACGCTCGAGGTTTTTGACATCCCCTTTCATTTGCAGCTGATTTCCTCGGGCCACAATGCTTACATCAAGAGCTTTTTCCACCGCAAATAGGTTTTCGGGATCTTCTCCGTAGAGCTTATGAAACGAACGCTCCGATTCAAATTCGATTGACCGGTCAGGCATAATTATACCGTTGAGTAAGATTTATAAATATCGACAGGTAATCAAGCGTCTCCGCGAAGTACAGGGAGGCCGGCTAGGAGTTGATGCGGTTCAGCACAGAAATTCACTGTCGTATAAAATACCTTTTTCGCCCATGGTTTCGCAAGCATGGAATAAGTTTGCTGATCCGTTTCTTTCCCATTGCCAAATTTGTTCAATCATACATCAACGAGATTTAAATTTTGGAATTTCATGAATGTTTTATTTGTTAGCCCGGAAGTAAACCCACTCGTTAGAACGGGGGGCTTGGGAGATGTGGTGGGAAGCCTTCCCTTGGCTCTTAAAAAGCTCGGAGTGGATGTGCGGGTAGTTTGCCCGCTTCACCGTTCCTGTAAGGGCATAGATGCGAAAGTCCTGAGGAATCAGTTTAAGGTTAAGATTGGCTCCCAATCTATCCTTGGGTCCATCCATGAGACCAGGCTTGGTCCAAGTGATGTACCTGCTTATTTAATCGACCTCCCCCAGTTTTTTGACCGCGATGGTATCTATGCCGATCAGGGCGGAGATTACCGGGACAATCCCCAAAGGACATTTGCTCTGTGTCAGGCAGCTTTGGAAGTTGAATTTGTAACGGGTTGGCGACCCCACATCATCCATGCCCATGATTGGATGGCTGCACCTGTCTGTGCCTATGTGAATGCGATGAAGAGCCCGCGTGGCAAAGAACCGAAAATTAGATCGGTTCTGACGATTCATAATTTACAACACCAGGGAGTTTTTTCTTACAAAGATTTTGTGACTTCTGGACTCCCAGATTCTCACTGGGGAGCAGATGGATTTGAAAAAGACGGTGCTCTCAACCTTCTCAAAGGGGGTATCCAACATGCGGATAAGATAACCACGGTTAGTCCGACTTATGCATCTGAGATACGCACCATGGAATATGGGTGCGGTCTCGAGAAAAGCCTGCAATACCGCGGAGCTGACCTGGTTGGTATTTTAAATGGAATCGATCTGGATAGCTGGGACCCGCAAAAAGATAATTCATTGCCACAACCATTCAGCCTCAACCGGCCCAAAGCTGGCAAAGAAGCCTGCAAACTTGCTTTGCTTAATGAATTAAAGATGGACCCGAGCCTCAATTCTCCCCTTTTCGGAGTGGTCTCGCGCCTGTGCGGACAGAAAGGGCTGGACTTGCTCACCGAAATCCTTCCCCAGTTAATGGCCGAGACCCATGCCTCGTTTGCCATAGTCGGAAGTGGCGAAGCCCATGAGGAACAAGCCATTCGCGAATTGTCCGCTTCCTTCCCTCATCGTATCGGTTCCTTTATTGGCTTTGATGACGGATTAGCCCGGAGAATTTTTGCCGGCTCCGATTTTTTTATCATGCCGAGCAGATTTGAGCCCTGTGGATTGGCCCAACAGTATGCCATGCGCTACGGATCCTTGCCCATTGCCAGAAAAACAGGTGGATTGGCAGACACCATAGTGCCCATTTCCAAAGGAGAGAAATCCCCTACTGGCTTTCTGTTTGATCATGCATCAGGAAAAGAACTCTGGTCCTCCATTAAGCAAGCCCTGGAAGTCTTTGCCAATAACCGGAAATTTTTCCAAATGCGGAAAAATGCCTTGTTAAAAACATGCGGGTGGGACCATGCAGCAGAGCAATATTTACAAACTTACCAATGGGCTCTGGAAATGGACTGATTTTGATAAATTTCTCTAAATAATCAGCCAAAGTAATCCACAACCTCCAGCCCGGGTGTGGATAACTTTTACCCTTTGGGGGAGCTTTCCCCTTGCCCTAAATATTTTTGAACCGCTACCCTAAATATCTGAAATTTTGATTGGCTGATTAATGATCTCTAACGGACCGTCCAGAACTTTTACCCATGAAGCCGTAGTGGCTTGGTTTAAAAGGCTATGCACGACCAATTGGGAAACTTTTTTTTCTGCTGAACAATTAAAAAATGCCCAAAAGTATTATCGTGAAGGGTACCTCAGCACCATTGACATTCAGGAAAACCAGGCAGTTATCACCAAAAAAATAAACCGGGAAGAAACCTACTCGGTCGTAGAATGGAATGGTAAGGGGCCTGAAATCCGTACTTCCACGGATCAAGAAGAAGCTGGAATTGCTCTTGCAACCGCTGGTTTGTATGAAATTGAAGAATTAATTTCCGAACTTCACGCAGATGACCCACTCCTTGGTGAAGGATTATTGGAATTTGAAAAAGAGGGAAATACCTCCGAGACCAAACCTGAAATCGAGCAAACAGATCATGCAGCCGAGCCTGCGGCAAAAATAAAACTTCACATCAGGATGGAAGTGTCTGCCCAAAAAGGATTGCGGGCCATTCCGGAGTGGCAAATGTCCCCCTCCAATCGCTTGCCTGTTTATGCAAGCAATGCATCGGAAATCGGTGATTGTGACCGTCCGGCTTTGATGCGGTTTGTTTCCGAAGCTGGTAAGTTTGGATTTCAGTTTCAAAAGCATGCCGGTGAATTTCTACTTAATGATTGGAAAAAAGTTGCCAAGTTAGCGGACGAATCGCTTTCCAACTGGGAGGATTCCTTCCACATTGAATATAGTGGAGATGCACACCTGCTCAAGCATGGCCAACGAACCTTGAGCTGGGAAATTGAAGCCCGGAGCAGGGACGATGAAAGCATGATCCTGCGGGAAAATTTTCAACTCGGAAACCGAAGACTTGGGACGCAGCACCTTCGTAGACTTACCAAGGCCAGGCAGGGAGCCACATTTATTCGCGGGTACGGACTTGTAAAACTTGACCAGGATCAGGTTGATGATTTCGAATGGTGGCAACGGAACCGGGGCGATGCCAAGCGGGCGCACTGGCCAAGGTACATGCTTTTTTCCCTCTTTGCCCGGAAGTATTTAAAGACCCGTGCGGATGGACAGCTCGAGCACTGGCGTGACTCGATCAAAGAATTAAACACCAATGGGGTGGGAAAGAAATTCACCTTTCTAAGGCCCTATCAAATGCAGGGAGTCGCACACCTGCATGCCCTCCACCAGCTTGGCTGCCATCCCCTGCTGGCAGATGAGATGGGACTGGGTAAGACTGTGCAAACCCTGGCCCTGCTATGCTCTGCCAACAACCAGGACCTGCCCGATCTCGTTACCTGCCCGGCATCGGTCGTACCCGTTTGGGTAAAAGAGGCGGCCAAGCATTTCCCCAAGCTTAAAGTCCGTGTGCTTTGTAAGGAGAAAACATTTGCAGGGGAAGATGAGCCCTGCCTATGGATCGCAAGTTATACCCAGTTACGCCGCCACCGTCACCTGCTTGATGATACTGAATTTCGTTACGCCGTGCTCGATGAGGCTCAATTAATCAAAAATCCCAAAGCCAAAGTCACCCAGGCCTGCCTCTCCATCGATGCCCGCCACCGTCTCGCCCTGTCGGGCACTCCGATCGAAAATTCCGCTCTCGATTTATGGACCATTTTTAGGTTCCTCATGCCCGGATTACTTGGTGCACGCAAGGAATTGGAAAAATGCCTGATTGAAGACAGTGGGAAAACCCTCCAATTGCTCCGCCGGCAAGTCACTCCCTTTGTTTTGCGAAGAATGAAGAATGAAGTGGCCAAGGAACTGCCACCCAAGCTAGAGACTGAATTACCCTGCCCTCTGAACGATGAACAAAGAAAAGCATACAAAGCACTGGCAGAAGGCGGTCTGCAGCAACATGGGAATGATTTACGCGAAGCGATCCGCCAATCTTCGATGCATGTTTTCTCTCTTCTCACCCGCTTAAGGCAAGCGTGTTGCGATCTCGGCCTTCTCCCCGGCAGGGAACATCTGCCTGCTTGTGGTGCAAAAAGTGATTTGCTGATTGAAAAATTGCATGATTTATCGAGCTCAGGTGCCAAGGTTCTTGTCTTCAGTCAATTCACCACCTTTTTATCGCTCCTCAAAAAGCGGATCAAATTAGAGATTCCTGGCTTGGAAGTTCTCGAACTAACCGGTTCCACCCGGGACCGTTCCAAACCTGTGGATCGTTTCGAATCCTCGAACGATCCCATGGTAATGCTCGCTTCCCTAAAAGCCGCAGGATTGGGAGTTACATTAAAATCTGCGGATTATGTATTCCTGATGGATCCATGGTGGAACCCGGCTGTGGAAGAACAAGCAATCGACCGGGCTCACCGCCTGGGCCGTGAAAAGCCCACCTTTATTTACCGTATGGTTGCTCAGGGAACCATCGAAGAACGGGTCCGCCAGTTACAACTGCAAAAGAAAGAAACTTTCAGACAAGTGATTGGCGAACTGGAAAAACCCAGTGGACTGGCCGATCATTTTTCATCCCTGGAGGAATTGATACAACTGCAGGATTGAATTCTCCCCCCCTGTGTCTAAGTGGGGTTCAAAAACAGCTTGCTAGACTGAATTAGGGGTGTCTTCCATGACAGCCCCAGCTTTTTTCTTCCTAAATCTTCGGACATAGGACATGCCAGGGACCATAAGCAATCCGGTAACCATTATGTAAGTGGAAGGTTCAGGAACTGCTGAGTACTGAAGGTAAAAGGCTGTTGTACCAGCATCGTAATAAACGCTCCAATCGCCATACGGATCATTTTTGTGATAAAGCCAAGCAGATGAGTTGATGTCAAAACCAGAGGTTACGGTTCCAGTTGAAGGTGCAGTACTAACCCAAGTTCCAACATCCAAAAACTTAAATCCATTGGTACCTGTTTTATTCGTCCACATTCCACCTGCAGAAGACCCCATATCTCCATTAGTATCCAAGGGTAATATGTTAACAGTGAAAGTACCTGAGAAATCGAAATTGGTTACAGTTAGCAAGTCCCAGTCCGAACCAGCGGTGGAACCACTGAAATCTCCAATTTCCCAGTCGAAAACTCCTCCGTGATTCAAATCAAGATTAGTGATTGTCAAGGAGCCAATGGCGTCATCAAG
>CALKMX010000110.1 GCA_938091675.1 uncultured Opitutales bacterium | reverse complement strand
CTCGGTAAAGAGCTTAGCCGAGCCCAAAATTACAGTGAGGAAACTGCCCAAAAGATTGATTCTGCTATTAAAGAAATAATTGACCAACAATACGAGCGGGCAAAGCAGATTCTTTTAGAAAATTTAGACGCTTTACATGCTTCAGCAAACGCATTGTTGGAATACGAAACCATCGAGGGAAAACATATTCATGAAATTCTTGAACATGGTAAGATCGTTTCTGAGATTTCAAAATCAAGTGAAGATCTAAAAAATGATGAGATGGTTGAAGATCCGCCCGAACAAACTAAAGAAAATTCCGATAAAAAGTCAGATTCCATAGAACCTGGTACTGATGTTATTGGTGCACCAGCCTGATTGAACTTTATCTCTTGAATTTTTCAACCCTCTGTAGTATTTAATTCTATTATGAGCAGACATCCTAGTTTCAGCCCACCAGGCGGATTAATCAAAAAAAGAAATGTGCTTAAACGCTTCGAACGTGTTGAGTTACTGAGAAAGCGTGGACATTGGAAAGAGGGTGACCGGGTAGTATCCTTGGTTAAAACCAAGCCCGAAGAATAATATCCAAACGGGTTGATTACCCGTTTACCCAGCCTGAATATTCTCTTGTCGAATCTCCCATTACTGAAACCCATTGTGGGGTTTTATATGGGTGTATTTCTTTTATAACTCTTTCGACCTCTTCTGCCTTTTGTGCAGAAAACTTGATCGTCACTCTCCATTCCTGATCTCTTCTTAATTCGCCATCCCAATTGTAGAATGAATCAATTGGACCCTCAATCTGTCCACAGGCAATGATTTGCATATCCAACAAATCTCCGACCAGTTTTTCAGCATCTGATTTCTCAGATACCGTAGTCCATCCAATCATGATTTTGTTTTGTTCCTTGTTCTTCATAGAAATGCATTGCAATTTGAGCACATATTTATAGCTTACAACTCTTTTCCTTAATCCATATACCCAATTTGCCGTGAGAGACGAATATTTACAAGAAGCTCAAACCATAGTCGAGGATCCCAACGCACTCATTAACTTGGTATCGCGTCGCTCCAAGCAACTCAAGCATGGCAGCAAACCTCTCATCGAATCTCTGGAAAAGCTTGAACCTGAAGACATTGCCCTTCGGGAGATTATCGAAGGTAAAATAACTTATCAGGCTTGGGACCCAAGTTCCGAAGACTGATTGTTTTTATCCCAAAAGTAACCGGCACTTTGCCTGTTGCTTAATGATGTATCCGGATGGGCAGTAAAAGAAAAGCTTCCGATTCATTGCCCAGCTTTACTAACTCCAAGGCTAGACATAAGTTTTTATTGGGTGACAAATTTTTAGCCGGGATTGAACTTCGTGGTACTGAAGTAAAATCAATCAGGAATGGAAAGGCTCAGATTTCAGAATCTTTTGCCCGTTTTATCAAAGATCAGTTATTCCTCTATAACGCCTATGTGGATGAGTACCCCTTTGGGAATGAGAATAACCACGAACCAACCCGCCCAAGAAAATTACTGCTCAACCGGAGAGAATTAAACCGTCTGCAGGCAGCTGTCGAAGCTTCAGGAAAAACGATTGTTCCATTAAAGCTTTTCTTTATGGGGGCATTGATTAAGTGTGAACTCGCTTTGGGCACAGGTAAAAACCAACGGGATAAGCGACAAGACCTGAAAAAGCGTGTTGCCCAGAGGGAAGCTGAACAGGTTTTAAAAAATTCCCTCAAAAGATGATTGATGTAATCCTCTTTCAACCAGAAATCCCTCAAAATACCGGCAATATAGGCAGATTATGTGCCTTTACTGAAAGTCGGCTTCATCTTATTCATCCTCTTGGGTTTGAAATTACGGATAAAAACCTAAGGCGTGCCGGAATGGACTACTGGAAATCGCTCGAAGTTTATGAATATGAGAACTGGGATGACTTTGATCGATCGCCCAATCGTCCTAATAACATTTTCCTATTTACCACCCATGCAACATCCACTCTTTGGGATGCAAATTTTCAGTGCGGGGATGGGTTGCTTTTTGGCAATGAAGGAAGCGGTGCTCCTGAGTTTATCCATCAATGGGCAGGGGTGAACCGGCTTACCATTCCCAAATACTCTCCAGAATTACGTTCCCTCAACCTTGCCGTGTCCGTTGGCATTGCTGTGTACGAAGCAATTCGACAAATAAGCATTGCCAACTAATGCGTTGAGAGAATGTCTCCTCCCGATGTTTCGATTATTTTACCAGTTCGAAACGCAGAACGATATTTATCTCAGTGTCTCGACTCTGTAGACCGTCAAACCCTAAAATCTTGGGAATTGGTTGCGGTCAATGATGGCTCAATCGATCAGAGCCTTGAGATTTTACACCATTACGCCAAATGTGATCCGAGGGTATTGCTGCTGAACAACCCTGGCAAGGGATTGGCGAGTGCATTAAATTATGGGATTCAGCATGCAAATGCCAAAATGATTGCCCGAATGGACGCCGATGACCTGATGCATCCTGAACGGTTGGAAATACAGTTTACATACCTAGAGCAAAACCCTGAGGTAGATCTTGTATCCTCCAGAGTGGCACACTTCCCCAAAGCCCACAAAAAATTAAGAAAGGGGTATGAGGTTTATGTGGACTGGACTAATACAATCATCACTGCTGAAGAACATTTGATGAATCGCTTTGTTGACAGTCCATTTGCTCATCCATCCGTAACCTTCAGGAAAAGTATCGTGGAGAAATTTGGAGGTTACAGGGAAGGGAATTTTCCTGAAGATTTTGAATTATGGCTAAGATGGATGGGGGCTGGTGTAATGATGGAAAAAATCCCCCGTGTTCTGCTTGAATGGCGTGACCATCCGCAACGAGCGTCGCGGACAGATTCACGATACCACCAATTGGCCTTTCAAAAAATTAAAGCCCAATATGTTAATCTTTGGCTTAAGAATGAGGCGGATTTAAATGGAAGAAGGATTTACGGCTGGGGAGCGGGCAGGGTAGCACGGAAATTTGCGGGTCATTTAACCCGGGAAGGTATTAAACTATCCGGGTTGATTGATCTGGATTTGCAAAAAATAGGCAAACGGATGAACGGTTTACCGGTTCTATCGATTAAATCCTTACCACCCGCAAAAGAATGTTTTATTTTGATTCTGCTTGGAGCAAGAGGTAAGAGAGAAGAAATATCAGAATATCTAACAATGAAAGGATTTATTCCGGGTAGAGACTTCCTCCCCCTTGCCTAATGAAAACTTCACAACTGTTTCAAAATTGCCAGGGACGTTATTCCCATACATTAGGTATATTATGAAACCGATTTGTATTTTCTGGATCAAAGTTCTTTTACTTTTGCCGATCCTTAACGCTCAACCTTCTGGGTTTCGGGCATTATTCAATGAAAAAGACTTAAGCGGATGGTGGGGTCTTGGCACAGTTAATCCTGCAAGCTGGATTGACCTTCCCGAGGAAAAATTAGCCGAAAAAAGAAAGGGCAGCCTGGAGGACATAGCTAAACATTGGCGGGTTGAAAACAATGAGCTTATAAATGACGGCCACGGGCTTTATCTTACTACGGTTGAGAACTTTGCAGATTTTGAATTCCTGCTCGAATACAAGACTGTGCCACTTGCAGACAGTGGTGTTTATTTAAGGGGTTACCCTCAGGTACAAATCTGGGATACGTCCGAAACTGGAGGGAAGTGGAAATATGGAGCAAAGCAAGGCTCTGGAGGTTTATGGAACAACAGGCCCAAGAATGGATGGTCTCCCCTGGTGCATGCAGACAAACCTTTTGGAGAATGGAACCATTTCCGTATATTAATGGTGGGGGAAAAAGTTACAATTTGGCTGAATGAGAAGCTGGTTGTTGACCAGGCAACTCTCCTAAACTACTGGAAAAAGTCTGGGCCCATCCTGTCAAAAGGCCCGATCCAGTTGCAAACCCATGGCGGTGAAATTCGTTGGCGCAATTTATTCATCAAAGAAATCCACTGAACTTTGATTTTTTGCTCCTGAACAATTCCTAAAATTGATTTCCTCAAAATTGCAGACCAAAAGAACTGGGACAACTGGATTTTTCCCTGAGATCGCTCAATCCTGCTCGAAAGAGCTTCAACAACTTGGCTTTCTTGCCGATGTCTTTTTAATTCCGGGTGGCGTCGGCGTAAGGTTCAACTCTGACCGTCATTTTTGCAACCTTTCGGACCTCGCCCATCTCCCGATCAGGGAACTCGATTTCTCCAGGGTATCGTCCTTTGACCCAGAAAAGATTCAATCTTTTCCCTTAGAAGCAATACGCCTTCCCTCAGGCTGTTCCTTTCCACTACGCGAATTTAAACTTTTTAGACTCAAAAGATTTTCGGCGAGGAATTGTCTGTCCACTGATTTTGAATCCTTGGCAATCTTACCCATTGAAGAATTATGCTTACCTGGTAGCAAGGTGGAAACACTTTCCTTTACCCATTCAATGCAACTTACCCGCTTGGATATTTCCCAAACTGTTGTGCTTGATCTTCGACCACTTTCTGAAAAACCCTTGGAGAAATTAAATCTTCAGCACACCAAAGTGGATAATCTTTCCCCCTTGAGTTCCTGTCCGCTGACTGAAATTAACCTAAACCAGACCAAGGTTGAAAACTTGGAACCTCTTCGTGGCAGACCACTTACCCATGTTGAACTCAGAAAAACCCTCGTTGAGGACCTTTCTCCGCTGATGGAATCGCCCATAGAAAGCATATCGCTCCCGGGCTCTCCTGTGCGTTCCTTGAACCCGCTTACCTTTTGTCCGCTCAAGTATTTAAACATGATTGGCTTAAATCATTGCGACTTATTGCCCCTTTCCGAAATGCAACTTGATAGCTTGGCGATTTCTCCGCTCGAATTAAACCAGGATGATCTCTCTTTCCTTAAAACTTTAAATTTAAAATCCCTCATTGGTCCGGGCGATGACCCGAACCAATCCGTCGAACAATTCTTCCACAAATATGGTCAGGGCTGCTTGTCATAAAAACAGGCAATTTGCTCGATACGATATTTACCTTAGTATATGCCATATAAATGAGTGCTTTACGCGACCACCTCAAAGGAACGGATGATTACTATGATGTGGTTGTCATAGGCAGTGGTCTGGGTGGCCTCACCGGGGCAAATTGTTTGGCAAAGCAGGGACACTCGGTCCTGCTGCTTGAGCATCATTATCAGTTTGGAGGGCTTGCCACATGGTTCAAAAGGGCAGGTGGTCATATATTTGATATTTCTCTGCACGGATTTCCGGTCGGCATGATCAAATCGTGCAAAAGATATTGGACCAAAGAAATTGCGGATTCCATTGTACAGCTAAAAAATATCCGTTTTGTAAACCCACAGTATGATCTAAGGACCACCTTTGACCGGGTTGACTTCACCAGGATTTTGCAGGAAACCTTCAAAATCGCCCGCAGTCATGTTGAGGAATTTTACGATCATTTGCGCAAAATGGATTATTTTGCAAAAGATGGCCGGACCATTGGTGATCTTCTTGAGGAATTTTTCCCGGGCCGGGATGATGTTAAAAGACTCCTACTAGAACCCATATCGTATGCCAATGGTTCATCCTTTATGGATCCTGCCATCGCCTATGGGATCGTCTTCACTAATTTCATGCGCAAGGGAATTTACACCTTTAAGGATGGCACCGATTCATTGATCCGGAAAATGGTAGAGGAACTGAGGAAAAATGGCGCAGACCTTAGGCGTCAATGCATGGTTGAAAAGCTCATTACTGAAGAGATTGGAGGCAAACCTTGTATCAAAGGGGTAAAAGTAAATGGTAAGGAGATTCGGTGTGGTGCGGTGCTTTCCAATGCCAACCTCAGGAACACCATCGAGCGTATGCTTGGCCTTTCCAAACTTCCTGATAAATTTGCCCAACAATCTAGAGAGGTACGCCTTAATAACACATCCTGCCAGGTATACATGGGTCTAAAGAAAGGGGCGGTAATTCCAGAATCGGTAGGTGACCTGATTTTCACATCCGAGGCACCCAAGTTTTCCACCGATGAATTAGCCGACTTCCATACCACCAGCCGTACCTTTTCTATTTACTACCCGGACACTCGTCCGCACCGAAAAGATCCCAGGTACAGCATCGTGGCGTCCCTGAATGCCAAGTGGAAGGATTGGGACAAGCTTTCCGACTCAGAATACACCAAGGCAAAAGATCGACTGTGCGAGGAAAGCCTTGAAGCACTTGAAAGGATCATTCCCGATATCCGCAGCAAGATTGATCACATAGAAGCGGCCACTCCTAGAACTATCGAGCATTATACCAAGCACGCAAATGGAGCCACTTTTGGCACCAAATTTGAAGGGCTCGAGGTCTCTAGCGAATTACCCAAGTACGCACCTGGCTTGTTTCACGCTGGCTCGGTCGGCATAATTATGTCCGGCTGGCTTGGCACCATCAATTATGGGGTAATTACTGCCAATAAAATAGATAGTTTTTTACGAAATAGAAAAATGGGAAAAAATCCGCTTGAATCTCAGGAGCAGGATTCATCCTTTGCCATTGCCTGAAGTTTTTAATTCCCCTAAATCTCTTCCCTAGTTATGGAAGAAATTTTTCGCAGAATTCCACACCGTCCTCCCTTTCTTTTTATCGATAGGATAATCGAAATAAGTGAGAATAGTGCTAAAGCCTCGTTGACGATTCGTCCGGATTTTTCTTTTTTTGAAGGGCACTATCCTGGAAACCCCATCATGCCAGGCGTGCTTCTTTGTGAAGCGGTCTTTCAAACCGGAGCGGTCTTTCTTTCAGATCATTTAAAGAATGAATCCTTAACCGATGAATCGGTCACACCTGTACTTTCTCGAATTCGTGATGCCCGTTTCAAAAGAATGGTAAAGCCAGGAGATGTTGTGGAGATTTCTGTAACGCTCGGAGAAAAAATGGGCCAATTCTTCTCCATGACTGGTGAAATAAGAAAAGATGAAAAGGTGGCCCTGACCATTTCTTATGCGCTTGCCATGGTTCGGGACGATTCTGCGAAGTGAGCTTCCTTAATCTAGAAAACAAAAAGTTCCTTGTAGTCGGTGTGGCCAACCGCAAGAGCGTTGCTTGGTCGGTCGCTAAGGTACTGGAAGATGAAGGGGCAGAAGTCCTGTACTGTGTCAGGAATGAGAAAAGAAAGAAGGACCTTGAAAATCTCCTCCCATCTGCCCGGAAAATCTTCACCTGTGATTTTGAAAAAGAGGCGGAGATCCAGCATCTGCAAGAATGTCTCGAGGGCATGAAAGACCTGCAACTCGATGGTGTGCTTCACTCCATTGCTTTCGCTAATTATGCAGAAGGGGTAAAACCATTCCACGAGACCAAGCGGGGAGATTTTCTTCAGGCCACCCAGATTTCCTCCTTTTCCCTGGTCGAACTGGCCAGAGCGTGCAAACCATTCCTTGGCAAGGACGCATCTGTAGTTACGGTGGGTATATCTTCTACCGATGTGACTGCTGAGAACTATGGATATATGGCCCCCATCAAGGCCTCACTCGAAGCTTCTGTCAGGTATTTGGCTAAGTCTTTTTCAAAAGATTCACATGTCCGTTTCAACTCGGTCAATGCAGGTCCATTAAAAACCAGTGCCTCAGCAGGAATCCCGGGCTACCTGGTGAATTATTTATACGCGGAAAAACTTACATTCCGAAAAAAAGCTCTTCAAACTGAAGAAGTGGCCAACTTGGTAACTTTTTTATTAAGTACCAGGTCTTCTGGTATTAACGGGCAGGGCATTGTCATCGATGCGGGTATGGGGCTGAATTACTTCGATCAGGAAATTGTGCAAAAATCCATGCAGCTTAATTCATGAATTTTACGCGCGTGGCGATTGAGGGAATGGCTTATTCCCTACCTCCTGACATTATTCCCTCAATCGAAATTGAGGAACGATTATCCCCCCTATACTCACGGCTCAACCTATCTGCTGGAAGGCTTGAACTAATGACTGGCATAAAAGAAAGGAGGCTATGGCCTACAGATTTCAAGCCATCCCAGGCATCCGCCCAAGCAGGAATCAAACTCCTGGAAGACGGGATCAACCCCAGTGAGGTTGACCTGTTAATCCATTGTGCGGTCTGCCGTGACCGCTTGGAACCCGCAACTGCTTCCTATGTGCACCGCCTTATGGAACTGGGCAATAATACTCAGATCCTTGATGTTTCCAATGCATGCCTGGGTTTTCTTAATGCCCTCATTCTTGCGGCTTCCATGATAGAAACAGGTCAGATTCGCAGAGCGATTCTGGTTGCTGGGGAAAATGGAGCACCACTGGTGCACAAGACGATCGAGTTATTAAATGAGGGCCCGCATGACCGTAAATCAATTAAGCCATTCTTTGCCAACCTCACAATTGGTGCAGGTGCAGTTGCCTGGTCTATTGCAGATCGTAGCTTGGTTTCCGACGATAGACCGAGGCTGGGCTGCTGGGCATCTGAAACGGATACTTCCTTTAATGAATTGTGTGAGGGAGATGCATCCGGTGAGGATCTGGTAATGCAAACAGATTCGGAAGAGCTTCTTCATGCCGGTATATCAGTTGCCCAAAAGGCCTGGGCAAAGTTTTTGCAAGTTCACAAGTTGAATCCTGTTGACCCTGAATTAATTGTCACCCACCAGGTAGGAAAAGCCCATACGCAGGCGGTTTTAAAAGCACTAAACATTGACCCATCCTTAAATTTTTCAAGTTTTGAAAATCTGGGGAATTGCGGCTCCGTATCCCTGCCCATTACCTACACGCTTGCCTGCGAGAATGACCCCCTTAACCTTAGGCGCAAATCTGCCCTATTGGGAATAGGCAGCGGCCTTTCCAGCCTCATGCTATCCATAAACCCTTGAAACTCCCCGCAAGTTTAGCCTCCGAGTATCCGTTTGAACCTAAAAGGTTCCAGCTATCGAATCATCATTCCCTTAGTTATGTGGATGAGGGAGAGGATAAGGGAATACCCACCCTTTTTCTTCACGGCAATCCCACCTGGTCCTTCTTTTATCGAAAAGCAATTCTAGCATGGAAGGATCATGGCAGGTGCATTGCACCCGATCACCTTGGTTGCGGGTTGTCCGATAAACCAAATTCTTCCAGGTTTTCTTATCAGTTGCAGGACCATGCATCAAATATACGGGAACTGGTGGATTCCTTGGGCATCCAGGAATTGAACTTAGTTGTCCATGATTGGGGAGGGGCAATTGGTCTGACTGCCTTTTCTTCGGCACCCGAGCGGATTAAAAAAATCATCCTCTTAAACACTGCTGCCTTTCCCTCTACGGATGTGCCCAACCGTATTCTGTTCTGCAGGTTGCCAATCATTGGCGAATTTTTTGTTCGAGCCCTCAATGGGTTTGCCAGACCTGCAACTTGGATGGCTTCGGCAAACGGAATGAGTGATGTAGCCAAGAAAGGTTTTTTGTTTCCTTACCGAAATTGGGCCGATCGCGTAGCAATCTGGAATTTTGTTCGGGATATTCCCTATGAAAGAAACCATGTCAGTCGTGCCACCCTTGAATCCACTGCTAACAAACTCCATGCTTTTAATTCCACTCCTACCATTGCGTGCTGGGGAATGAGGGACTTTTGTTTTCACGGTGAATTCTTAAAAGAATGGCAAGATCGTTGGCCATCCATGGAGACCTATCGATTTGAGCAAGCCGGTCACTACCTGCTGGAAGATTGTTTTGAAGAAGTTAGGTCAAAGATGGAACCATTCCTTTTCGGAGACTGAGATAAAATAAAATTTGCTTTGCTGTTCCGCTTGCCAATCAAGTTACTCAGTTCAATGTTATTGGTGGGTGATGAACAAGAAAGTACCTTTAAAAAATCGTTCCGAAAGGTCAGGGAATCTGGTGTCAATCCAGCCTTATGACAACACCTCCCGGGCATATAAAAGCGAAGCCAACCAGCGCCCACAAACAGGATTTGGGGCATACCTGACTATAGCTGTACTTGTTTTTCTGGTTATTTTATTTGCGGGTATTTATGAATTGGTCGTGGAGACATGGACTCGACTGAAATAAGGCATTCAGTTGAGGGGACTGGCTTATGTACTGAGATCTGCCAATTCCTGGACCATATTCTTCTGGAACGGCGGTTGTCCGAGCACACCTTAAGAAATTACAGGTTTTCCCTTCAGCGCTTTAATCTCTGGCTCCAGAAAGCCTCCATTTCCAGTGGCATTCTTGAGACAAGTAAACAAACTGCCCGGTCTTACCTAATCGAAAGCCAAGGAATTTTATCCCGCAAAACTTTGGCCAATCAGGTATCAGCCCTTAGAAGTTTTTTTCAATTTTGCCAGACAAGGGGATGGTCGCAGGCTAATCCTTTTAAAAATTTATCCCTGCCCAAGCCCGAAAAGACACTCCCCAAGTTTTTGACTGAACAACAGGCAAAAGAATTAATGGATTCTCCGTACTTAGTTCACCAAGATTCCAATTCATCTGACTTTCTTTCTGCCAGAGACAGGATCATTCTGGAACTAATGTACGGTTCTGGTTTGCGCGTTTCTGAAGTGGTTGGACTTAATCATGAACATCTTGACATGAACCAGATGTTGATACGGGTTCGAGGCAAGGGGAATAAAGAACGAATCTGCCCGATTGCACCGAGAACTGCTGAGCGACTCATTGCTTTCCGTAATAAACACTCCATAGACGCATCCTTATCATCCCCATTATTTACCAACCAAGCGGGCAAACGGTTGTCCGCAAGGTGGATTCAGATGTTGCTCAAAAAATGTCTAAAGGTGTGCAACTTGCCCCTAGACCTGACCCCTCACAAGCTAAGACATTCCTTTGCGACCCATCTATTGGACAATGGTGCGGACTTACGAGCGGTTCAGGAACTCCTTGGCCATGCAAGTTTATCGACCACACAGGTCTACACCCATGTTTCGGTGGGGAGATTAAAAAAAGCTCACAAGCTTGCTCATCCAAGAGCTTAAACCTGTCCATGAAAAAGATAATTTCTATCACGACTCCCCTTATTCTAACTTTGGGAATGTGGACCTATGACGGTGCTCGCCTTGCCTTTTGGGCGACCAGTATTGAGATAAGAGAGGAAGTACCGGTGGTCGATGGTATGCCCGAACTTGGCACTCAGACCAAAGTTACCTGGTTGGATCAATTTGTCTGCGGAATAGAAACACCACTCATCGGTGCTTTGCTTTCATTTATCATTTTTATTTTCCTGATGTATAAAAAGAGGTTTGAAAAATCTTCTCTCTTAAATGGTAATTGAAACATGAAAATTTACAGAATATTGCTCTTCCTCTTACCAGTTGCCTTACTGGGTGAATCCAAATCTTTTGACTTTAAAGATGCCAAAGGGGTAAATACCGTAATTTTCCAGATGGATGCACTTCTGGAATCAATTAATGGTTCCGCAGGAGGAGTCTCCGGTCATGTATCTTTTGATGTTCAGGACCCCAAAAACACCAAAGGTTCGATTATCCTCGAAGCTGCAAGCCTTCGGGTGGATAACCCTGTACTTCAAGAGCATATGCACGGGGAAGACTGGTTAAATGTGAGCAAATTCCCCCAAATTGAATTCTCTCTTTCAAACCTGGAAAAGATTACCGTAGATGGACCATCCATTCGTGCGGAGGCTGAAGGAAAAATGTCCATCCGTAATGTTACCATGAAAATGCTCATACCCGTAGAAATTACCTACCTGCCTAACATGCTTGAAAAAAGAAATAAAGTACCCGGCGATCTATTGATCGTTCGTTCGAAGTTTAAAGTCAAAAGGGATGACTTCGGGATCAAACCCGGGGAATATCTTGACAAGGTCGCTAACGATATCGAGATATCGATTAATCTTGCCGGGGCATGCCCAATTAAGTAGCTTTCGAATTACCCCACGAGGGATTAATTTCCCTCACCCCAATAAGCGGGAACGCCCCTAAGCGTTCTCGCTTTTTTTTATTTTTTTGTTATCCTTCTTCAATTCGTGAACAAAAATAATATCCACCCAATCAATGACCGGCTCATTTCGAAAACCGAAAAAGAGAAGCTTTTGGGGCACCGAGGAGCCGTCTTTTGGCTCTATGGATTATCCGGATCAGGCAAAAGTACCTTGGTTGTGGATATGGAAAAACGCTTATCTGAACAAAATACCCACTCGGTTGTTCTCGATGGCGACAATATCAGATCAGGGCTAAATTCAGATTTAGGTTTTTCGGATGCGGACAGAAAGGAAAATATTCGCCGCGTAAGTGAGGTTGCTAGGTTATTTGCTTTAAATGGAGTCATTGTGCTGGTTTCCTTGATTACTCCATTCCGTGAACTTCGCAGCTTGGCAAAATCGATTATTGGCGAAAATAGTTTTCACGAAATTTTTATTAAAGCATCCTTTGCAACCTGCAAAAGCAGAGATGTAAAAGGGCTCTATGCCAAAGCCACGAGCGGTAAAGTGGACCAATTTACTGGACAAGAATCTAAGTTTGAAGAACCCAGTAACGACTGTTTCGTTATTGATAGCGAAAAAGAAACCCTCCAGGAATCGGGTGACAAACTTTTTCAGTACATACTTCAATCCATTTCTCTCACTAAATGAAAAACTACAACCTTACACACTTGGAGCAGTTGGAAGCCGAAGCGATCTTCATTCTACGAGAAACTGCTGCACAGTTTGAGCGCCCAGGCCTTCTTTTTTCGGGAGGAAAGGATTCCATCGTGATGGCTCACTTGGCTTACAAAGCCTTTTATCCATCCAAGTCTCCATTCCCATTAGTTCATGTTGATACTGGGCACAATTTCCCAGAAACCATTGAATATCGGGATGAATTTGTCGAAAGGATTGGATCCCAGCTCATTGTTGGGCTGGTGCAAGATTCAATTGATCGGGGGACTGCAGTTGAGGAAACGGGTGCTAATGCCAGCAGAAATGCCCTCCAATCCGTTACCCTCCTCGAAACTATAGAGTCTGAAAACCTCGATGCCGCACTGGGGGGTGGGCGACGGGACGAAGAGAAAGCCAGAGCCAAAGAACGGTTTTTTTCTCATCGAGACGCATTTGGCCAGTGGGACCCGAAAAACCAACGGCCTGAATTATGGAATCTCTTCAACGGGCGAAAAGCACATGGTGAACATTTTCGGGTTTTCCCACTTAGCAATTGGACGGAGATGGATGTTTGGCAATATCTCAAGAAAGAAAACATCGAACTTCCATCCCTCTATTTCTCTCATCAACGTGAGGTGCTTGAGCGGAATGGATCATTGCTGGCAGTGAGTGATTTTGTAAGACCTACCGAGAAGGAAACACCCCGGACAGAAACCGTTAGGTTTCGTACGATAGGGGATGCCACCTGTACCGGAGCCGTTCTTTCTACGGCATCGACACTGGATGAAGTGATTGCAGAGGTTGCAGCCTCCCGTGTAACCGAGCGAGGAACACGGGCTGACGACCGACGGTCGGAATCGGCGATGGAAGATCGTAAAAAACAGGGATATTTCTAACCCGAAGGTTTAATTTGATGAGCGAAGACAAGAATTACTTGAATATGGATCTTTTACGATTCACCACCGCAGGAAGCGTGGACGACGGCAAAAGCACTTTGATTGGTAGACTGTTTCATGACACGAAGGCAATTTTCGAAGACCAACTCGAAGCAATAGAGCAAAGTAGTAAAAAAAGAGGGGATGAAAACATTAACCT
>CALKMX010000109.1 GCA_938091675.1 uncultured Opitutales bacterium | reverse complement strand
CAAATGGTAGAAGTTCATCACGACAAGCATTTGAGTATGGCATTTTGCCTTGATTGCCACCGGAATCCTGAAAAAGCCCTTCGTCCCCTCGATGAGGTGACCAACCTCTCCTGGGAAGTTAGTACTGGCGAAGATGTGGATCCCTTGATTGCCCAAGTGCATGCGGGCCTTGAATTAAAAGATAATTGGGGCGTGCACCCCCCACTTAGCTGCACAGGTTGCCACCGATGAAATCACCAACCAATCAATCAGTTCTTCCTGTGGGTAAAGAGTACTGGAAAAGTCTAGACAGCTTGGCCGAGACTCCTGGTTTCAGGGACTGGGTTTCTCGTGAATTCCCTGAAGGTGCTAGCATGTTGGACGGTGTTCAACGAAGGAGCTTTGTAAAATTAATGGCCGCTTCCTTTGGCCTTGCCGGTCTTGGCATGTCTGGATGCAGGCGCCCAGAGCACGTAATCCTTCCCTATGGCAAGAGCCCGGAAGAGCTGATCCCTGGTGTTCCTGCTTACTATGCGACTGCGCAACCTTCAGGACGTGGCTTTCAGCCTTTGATCATTGAAAGCCATCAAGGTCGTCCCACTAAAGTCGAGGGCAATCCTTCCTACCTCCCCTATGGTGGAAGCACAGACATTTATGCTCAAGCAAGTGTGCTTGACCTCTATGATCCAGACCGGGCAATGGGCAGTTTCAAAAGACAGTCCCTCAAAAATGGTGTAAATCGTTGGCAGAAGGTTTCCACTTCCACTGTACTGGAAGATCTTACTCAAAATTACACCGATGGTAAGGTTGCCATACTTGCACCCCGTTCCCATTCATTGGTTCGGAATTCTCTTAAAGACAAGCTGGTATCCAAAGGGTTTAAATGGTTCGAACATGATGCCATTGATCCTTCTTTAGCAGAATCAAAACTTGGTGATATTTTGGGCGTTGATTTTGGTTTGCGTGCAATCCCCAAGCTAAATTCGGCAAAGCGGGTACTTTCTTTGGATTGTGATTTCTTAGGTAATCGGGAGTCCAATGAGTTGGCCAATACAAGATCTTTCATGGGCGGTCGTAAGGTGCTGAAGCCTTCGGATGCCAAGAAGATGAACCGCCTTTACATTGTGGAATCCGATCTTTCCCGCACAGGTGGGGTTGCGGATCACCGTCTGCGGCTTGAGGCTTCTCACATCTCTGCATTTGCTGCCCTGGTGGCGGCTGAAATACTGTCCAAATCCAAGAGTTCCTTTCCTAATAGTTCCTCCATAAACCATTTAAAAAGACTGGATTCCGGACTAGAAAAACATCAAAAATGGGCCTCTGAGGTTGCTGCCGATTTACTTACTAACCCTAAACAATCGGTCGTGCTTGCAGGGTCTCATCTTCCTAAGGAAGTACAGTTGCTTGCCTATTCAATGAATCGTGCACTTGGTGCAATTGGTTCTACTATTGATTACATCAGGACTGAGACTTCTGCTGAATCAATTTCTTCATTTGTAGACCAAGTTGAAAAGGGCAATATCGAGCGTTTGATTATTTTGGGTGGCAACCCTGTTTACCAAACCAAAGGCTTTATTAATTGGGACGAGCTATCCAAGAAATTAAAATCGATCTGTCGCCTTGGGTCCTCCATCGATGAAAGTTCCCAAATTGCTGAGTTCCATATTGGGCAATCTCACTACCTTGAGTCCTGGGATTTGGGGAAAACCTGGGATAATACGGCGATTGTACCCGTTCAACCTTTGCTCGCACCATTGTTTGACACCGTATCTGAGTCGACTGTCCTTTCTCAATTACTTGGCGATGATTCGGATGATTATTCTCAAGTCAAAGCATTGCACAAAAGCTTATCATCCGGAACAAAATTTGAAGATTTTCTCCGTCTCGGAATTCATCCAGTCGTTCCCACAATTGCTGGGGATGTGGACCCAACCTCTTCTCTTCTGGCTATCAAAGGGAAGAATTTGATTCATCCCTCTTTTTCTTCGAGTAACCTTGAGGTACTTGTCATTCCTGACTTCCATGCCCATGACGGTCAATATGCCAATAATGGATGGATGCAGGAATGTCCCGACCCAATCAGTAAACTAACTTGGGATAATGCTCTCTTGATCAGTCCGGTTATGGCAAAACATTTGGAAGCCAAGTACCCAGACTTAGGTCTTCTTCCCAAAGCCACCATGCTTAACAAGAACGGTGAGATTGCTCCTGATGCCGCCTTGTTTGAAGGGGGTAAGCAAAAAGCACCGGTTGTGTCGTTACATTTGGGAGATCGATCAATTTTAGCTCCTCTCTATGTTCAGCCAGGGCTTGCAGATTTTACCCTTGTTGCATCCGTTGGTCTTGGTCGTACTCATACAGGCAGGGTAGGGCAAGGTTCGGGGTATGATGCAACTCCTCTTTTAAGCAAACCCGGGTCACTGGTGTTAACAGGAGCGTCCATTGAGCCTACTGGGCAATTTAAGATTTTAGCAAATGTTCAAGAACACTGGTCAATGGAAGGCCGGGCAATTGTCCGGGAAGCCAATGCCGATGAATACGCTGCGGATCCAAGCTTTGCTGCACATATGGGTGCAGAGTCCCACTCCCCTCCAATGTGGGGCAAAGACCAGGGCAAATCATTAGCAGAAAAAGCCACATCTACACCCCGTGGTAACTCAGCCTATGAGCATCCCGATCACACCTACGAAAAGTCAGATGTTTTCGGTATTCATCAATGGGGAATGACCATAGACTTAAATCAGTGCACAGGATGTAGTGCATGTGTGGTTGCTTGCCAGAGCGAAAACAACATTCCGGTTGTGGGTAAAGACCAGGTCTTGCGTGGTCGAGAAATGCACTGGATTCGTTTAGACCGCTACTTTAGCTCAACCGAACGTGAAGGTGCTGACATTCCTTCAGATGTGCAAGTATCCTTTCAAGGCATTGCTTGTATGCATTGTGAAACGGCTCCTTGTGAAAGTGTATGCCCAGTAAATGCTACGGTCCATGACGAGGAAGGTTTGAACGCCATGGCATACAACCGTTGCGTGGGCACAAGATATTGTGCCAACAACTGTCCTTACAAAGTTCGAAGATTCAATTTCTTTGACTGGAATAAACGCGATACTGACAGCCTCTACCAAGGCCCTCTTGGTGACAAAAACGATACGCTGGTAGATATGGGGAAAAATCCCGATGTCACTGTTCGTATGCGTGGAGTCATGGAGAAGTGCACCTACTGTGTGCAACGCATTCAAGAGTCGAAAATTCGGACTAAGGTGAATGCCCAGCGCTCGGCAAAACATAGCTCTGGCGAGGATGGTGCCGGCATTAAACTAGAGACTAAAGACTTGAAGGTACCTGATGGTACGATCAAAACCGCCTGTCAGCAAGTTTGTCCAAGTGATGCAATCGTTTTCGGTGATATCAGTGATCCTGAGAGCGAAGTAAGTAAGCTTAAAAATAACCCCAGGGATTATTCGGTACTCGGTTATCTAAATACCCGTCCACGCACCACCTTTCTTGCGAAGGTTCGTAACCCCAATCCCAGGATGCCAGATTTTACATCTTCTCCGCATTCCGCCCGTGAGTATAGTGATCGTGCCCATCCCGCACATCATGGGGATGACCATGGAACCCATTAAGTTATGTCCGAGGTGAAAGCAGAAAACCACGAAATTCTTGAAAAGGTAGATCCTGCACCTTGGAGAGAAGTTCCTTTGGTTTTAAACAACCGAAGTTTCAAATGGGTGACCGACAAAATTTGTGGGATCGTTGAATCAAAAACACCAACTTGGTGGTGGTGGTGTTTCATTACTGCCTTATGCGTTGCCAGTTTTACAGGAATGGGGCTGGTTTATCTGGTCTCAACGGGTGTAGGAGTTTGGGGTAATAACAATCCCGTAAATTGGGGTTGGGCCATTGTGAATTTCGTTTTTTGGATCGGTATCGGTCACGCGGGTACCCTGATTTCTGCTGTTCTTTGTCTCTTAAAGCAGAAATGGAGGACTTCTATCAACCGTGCATCCGAAGCAATGACTGTGTTTGCTGTTTTGTGTGCAGGGATTTTCCCTCTTTTTCATGTGGGCAGGGTTTGGTTTGCATGGTGGCTTTTCCCACTCCCCAATTCAAACGCTATTTGGCCTCAGTTTAGAAGCCCGCTGGAGTGGGATGTTTTTGCCGTATCCACCTATGCCACTGTTTCGGTTCTCTTCTGGTATATGGGGATGATTCCTGATCTGGCAGTCTTAAGGGACAGAGCTAAAGAGACTTGGCGTAAATACTTTTATGGATTTTTCGCCATGGGTTGGAGAAATGCGAACAATCACTGGCGTAACTTTGAGATGGCTTATTTACTTCTCGCCGGTTTATCAACTCCACTCGTTCTTTCCGTTCACACCATCGTTTCGTTTGACTTTGCAGTTGCGAACCTCCCTGGTTGGCACACCACAATTTTCCCGCCTTATTTTGTCGCCGGGGCGATCTTTTCTGGCTTCGGCATGGTACTTACCCTTTTGCTGCCTGTTCGTGCTGTTTATGGCTTGCACGATTTAATTACTCAGAAGCACATCACTAACATGTGTATGATTACCTTGGCCACCGGTAGCTTGGTTGGCTACGCCTATGCTATGGAGTTTTTTATCGCGTGGTATGGTGCTAATTCCTACGAAGGGTTCGCATTCATTAACCGCGCTTTCGGTAATTACTGGTGGTCTTACTGGATTATGATTTCCTGCAACGTCATCTGTCCACAACTTTTCTGGTTTAAAAAGATACGTCAGAATATCCCTCTTGTGTGGATTATTTCCATTTTTGTAAATGTTGGCATGTGGTTTGAAAGGTTTGTGATTGCAAATACCACTCTTTCTCGTGATTTCCTGCCTTCTTCTTGGGGATATTACTCACCCACAGTCGTAGACATTTTTACTTTTTTCGGAACTTTTGGTTTCTTTTCTGTACTCTTCCTTCTTTTTCTCAGGTTCTTACCTCTTATGCCGATGTGTGAAGTAAAGTCGGTAATGCCACAAGCTGACCCCCATTCAGATCATTGATAATGAGCGACATCATGGACATCAAGTATGCAGCGTCGGCTACTTTTTCTTCCGCCAAAGGTCTATATGATGCTGCCGGAAAGGTGAAGCAGGAAGGCTACACCAATTGGGAATGTTTCTCCCCAATACCGGTACATGGCTTGGATGCTCAGATGGGGTATGCTCGATCAAAAGTTCCCAGGTTTACTCTTACGGGTGGAATTACTGGGTTTTTTACTGGCATGCTCATTGTCTGGTTTATGAATGAGTACGATTATCCACTTATCGTGGGTGGTAAACCTTACTTCAGTCCAATTTATCCTTTTCCAGTCTTTTACGAGTTGACCATTCTTTTTGCGGCATTTGGCACCCTTTTTGGGATGTTTTTCCTGAACCGTTTACCTAGGCATAACCATCCTGTATTTGAGCATCCGGATTTTGGTCTTACTGGAGACGACAAGTTTATGATTGTGATTGAAGTGGATGACCCCAAATTCGATGACGAGGAAACCGTTGAGTTTTTAAAAAGGGTTGGCGGGGAGTCCGTACAACTTATTCGTGAACCCATAGATTAGATCGGTGAGATATTTTATACCATTGTTTGCGATTCTAATCGTCACTGTAATTTCGATCCTTGGATTTCGTGGTGATCGTTCCAAGAACACGCCCATCGAGGTTTTTCCTGACATGGACAGGCAAGCGAAGTTTAAGGCCCAGACCGCTAATTCTCGTTTTGCGGATGGCAGTGCAGACCGTTTACCTGTTGCTGGTACCGTACTTCGTGGAACTGCTTTACATCCCTCCAATGTATTTTCAAGTAAACCTCAATACTCTCCTGAGTCTTTTACCACTGGTAAGCAACCTGATGGCAGTTGGGTAAAAAATGTTCCTGCCGAAATTGGTCTCAATATGTCTACCATGCGTCTAGGGAAAGAAAAATATGATATCCACTGCTCTGTTTGTCATGGAAATTACGGAAATGGTGTTGGGGTAACTTCATACTTTGGACTGAATCCACGTAATCTCAGCGATCCATCCAATCCAGGTACATATTTAGAATCTTCTGCTGGTTGGTCGGATGGTCAGTTATTTCATGCGATATCGAACGGGTCCGCTTCCGGAATTATGCTTGGCTTAAAAGATAGATTATCTCCAGATGAGCGCTGGGCAATTGTTCTCTACCTTCGTGCACTTCAAGACTATGTAGGCAAAGCTACTTTATCAACGAAAGGTCAGGGGTCATGAGTATCGATTCTAGCTCAAATACTACGGCTGTCTCGTCTTTTTCCACTAAGTTGCTGGCTGGTGCAATTCTAGGAATAGGTGCTGGATTAGTTGGTCTTTTTCAGGGGCTTCAGTCCGGTGATAAAGCACCCTTCCTTGGCTGGCTATGGGGTTGTTCGTTTTGGCTGAGCATTGCCATTGGGATGCTCATGCTGATCATGATTTTCCGTGTCTTCAATTCCAAGTGGAGCCCGATAGTTCGTCGACAATTGGAACATGGGCTATCTGCATTCCCTTGGATCGGTCTGTGTTTCTTACCTCTTTTGCTTGTTGCATGGTTTGGTAAGGATCAGGCTGGCATTCTTTGGGCATGGGTCGACTCCACCAGTCCCACCATTGAAGTAAGCAGTATAATTACCGTAGGTGAGGATGTGTTACATCAAAAGAAAGCAGGTTACCTTAATCTGAACTTTTTCACTCTTCGCCTAGTCGCCTATTTCATAATTTTTTGTGGATTAAGTCATTGGCTTAGAAAAGCATCTTTTAGCCAAGACAAAGATGGGGATCCTAATTGGACAAGACTAGGTTCAAAGGTTTCTGCGATTGGGATACCTGCAGCTGCTTTATCCCTTACCTTTGGTGCTTTTGACATGTTCATGAGTTTGGAGTATCAGTGGTTTTCTACCATGTACGGAGTCTGGTTTTTCGCATCAGGAATTCGTGCTGCACTTGCAGTAACCATTTTGCTATGCATCTACCTCGTTTCAACTGGTACGCTTAAGGGGTTGTTCAAACAGGCCCATCAATACGATCTTGCCTGCTTGTCTCTGGCATTCACTGTTTTCTGGGCTTACATCAGTTTTTCTCAATACTTCCTGATCTACAGTGCAAACATTCCTGAGGAAACCTTTTGGTTTACCATCCGTGAAATTGATCCTAACACTGGGTTACGCTCAGGATGGTTTTGGGTTAGTATGGGTTTAATCTTCGGGCATTTCTTTTTTCCTTTCCTCTACCTTCTTTTTTACCGCAATAAAGTAGATGCCCCCAAACTGATTTTTATCGTTTGCTGGATTCTTGCTTTCCACTTACTTGATCTCTATTGGAACATCATCCCTGGCCGGGAGATCGCCCCTGGTGCTTTCGTTGGCTACGAAGCAAGGTCTGTCTTAGGTAGTCATCTTTTATGGGGTTTATTTACACTTATTGGGGTAGGTTGTTTGTGTGCCTGGGCAGTCTTAAAAAGTTTTCAATCTGGTATAGCTGAAATTATTCCGATTCGCGATCCCCGCATTCGTGAATCCATTAATCATCATGAGTGATCCTACCAACCAACGGGCGGACGGCTGCAGCGTCTTTTTCACTTTTTTGGTTTTTGTATTATTGCTTTGTGGCTTCTATTTTGCTCAAGCATTTTTTGAGCCCGAATCACCAGCTCCGGTCACGGATGCTGTAGATACCGCACGAAAAGCCAAAGCACAGGCATTCCGTGAACAGGATACCCTCTTCATTTCAAAGGTGGATCAAGTTCACACAGATACAAATACCACCTTAGAATCCTCAATGCGTGAGGTGCTCAAAAACTATCGAGCTTCTTTCCGAGCTAATCAAAAACAACCTCAATAGTTCGTATGTCCGAAGAATCTCCAGATCAAATTATAGACCGTTCCGCAAAGTATGTTTTTTCATTCTTTCTGTCCTCTGCGGGCTTGTGGCTTCTTGCGGCCGCTCTTTTCGCTTACCTTGCCGCTGCTAAATTAACTGATCCATATTTCCTATCCACCTGTGAGTTTTTAACCTACGGAAAAATAAAAGTAGCTCAGGCAAATGCCTTTGTTTACGGATGGGGAGGAAATGCAATTTTTGCTGTGTCACTATGGATATTGGCCCGGCTGTCACAAGCTGAAGTCAGAGGCTCTGTATTTTTAATTTTTGCAGGTGTTATCTGGAATCTTGCCATAACCTTTGGTCTTTTGGGTATCCTTGATGGTCATATGAGTGGGCACGAAATGCTTGAAATGCCTAGTGAAGTATGGCCCGCCATGCTGGTATCCTACCTTATTATAACTTTTCTTGCCTTGGTCATTCACCGATCACGTCAAATCAAGGAAACCATTGCACCACAATGGTTCATACTTTCAGCTCTACTTTGGTTCCCCGCCTTGTTCTTGATTGCTTGGAACGGTTTAGAGTTGAACCCCTCACGGGGCACATTGCAAACGGTGCTTTCCATGTGGTATGGGCAAAGCCTTATTTGGTTGTGGCTCACACCGGTTGCCCTCGGTGCAGCCTATTATTTAATCCCTGCTGTTCTTGGTCGAACAATTGATAAGTATTATTTGGCAGTTTTTGGATTCTGGTGCATTGCGGCGCTCGCCCCATGGTCTGTTTTACATCATTTGGAAGGTGGGCCTGTTCCCATGTGGATTCCTGCCATTGGGACGGTTATGAGCATTGCGATGGTCTTCCCTATTGCAGTTGCATCTACAAATTTTCATTCAACCGCCTTCTTGGATATTGGGAAAGTCTGGAGTAGTTTACCCTTAAGGTTTGTTATATTTGGTACACTCTCTTACACCGTTTCCAGCTACATTGGTGTGGTCTTTTCTTTGCCAGCAGTCGCTAAAATTACTCAGTTTACCATCATCAATGAGTTTCACTTCAATCAACGGGTTTATGGGTTTTTCAGTATGATAATTTTCGGTGCGGTGTATTTTGCTCTTCCCCGTATCACTGGACGTGAAATTCCAAAGGCAGCTAAGTCTTTTCACTTTTGGACATCTACTTTTGGTGTCTTACTGCTGCTCTTAGCTTACTTACTTGGAGGTCTTACTCATGGGGTCTTAGCAGGCCAGCCTACCTTACCTTGGTCTTCATCCGTTATCCAGTCGGTACAGCCATATTTTCTTATCACTAAAATTGCATTTGTCATTTTGGCTTTTTCCCAATTTGTTTTTGTGATCAATGTGTGGAGGGTAATTTTCCCCAATCCATTTTCCTGCTGTTTCTCCAATAAAAAGGAGGTAAGTGCATGAACAATCTTGCCAAATTTATTTTAGGTATTTTCATCACTTTAGGTATAGCTTGGCTTGCCTTTGTTGTGGGGGCACGTTCCCAGTACGGTGATCTACAACCTACCGCAGAGTCTTTAGAAGAAGATGGTTCTGTCCCTGTGGATTCGGATCTTTTCCCTACAGCTTTCTCTGGCATAGCTAAGCAAGGTGCAGAAGAGTATGCCGCTCTTGGTTGCGTAACCTGCCATACTCAGCAAGTAAGGCGTGTGGAAGCAGGTTATGATGTAGACAGAGGGTGGGGGTTGCGCCCATCTGCCCCTCGTGACTATGTTTTACAGGATCATGTTTTGCTTGGTAATTCAAGAATTGGACCAGATTTAACCAATTTAGGTTCTCGTGGTCATACCAACGAATGGATGCATCAACATTTATACGAACCACAGTCGATTGATTCATCCTCTCTTTGTCCGCCAAGCCCTTTCCTTTATCAGGAAGTGGATGAACCTGTTCATTCTGATATCGAAGTAAGCTCTAAACCAACTGGCGGGAACACTCTTTATGTTCGTCCATCCGTTCGGGCGAATCGTCTCGTTGCTTATTTACAGGCTCTTAAGCAGGACTATGAGTTACCAGAAGTATCTTTTGTGGATGAAGAAATGGAAGAGAGTACTCTTGTTGAAACAACCCAGGGTCCGGTTGCTGCCGACCTTTCAAGTGCACCCACATGGTTACAGGCTCAAATCGATGCAGGCAAAGAGGTTTATATGAAGGCGGCAAGTGGGGGAGGTATGTGCTTCACCTGTCACCAGACAAACGGTCAAGGTTTAGCAGGTCAGTTTCCCCCCCTTGCAGGATCAGACTGGGTTTTGGGTGATAAAAGCCGATTAATCAAAATTTCTATGTATGGTTTAATGGGCGAAATTGAGGTAAATGGTATAAAGTATAATAATGTCATGGCACCGCCTGGCATCCCTCCCGGATCTTTAACAGATGATCAGATTGCAAATGTACTTACCTACATTCGTAATGACTGGGGTAATTCTGCTTCGGCGGTTTCTGCTGAGGAAGTTGCCACAGTTCGTGCTTCGCTTAAAGGGCGTGCACCGATGCAAATGTTTACTGCTCCCGAACTTATACCTCCTGTGCAATGAGCGAAGACCAACAAAAGAGTCGCAACTTGTCTAACCCCTCTGAATTTTCGGATGAGGAAATTGTTAAGTCACATGTAGAACTTGCAAAGTTTAAGCACGAACCCACTAAAAACTTCTTAAAGGCACCTCTGGTTTTCGTTTTTGTCTTTGGATGTTTGATTTTTGTTTGTTCGATTCAATTGGCGCACTCTACTAATTCTTTTCAATTGCACCCTCCTGTAGATGTCGTTGAGCTTACCGCTGAAGAAAAGGAGTCTATGCGCTTGGAGAAAAAGATCTCATCTGGAGAGAAGATATTTGCCGCTCGTTGTGCATCCTGCCACCAAGCCAATGGAATGGGGATCGAGGGCCAATTCCCTCCTTTAGCAGGTTCGGAATGGGTTTCTGCTGATGCCGGGGTGATCTCCAACATTATTCTTAAAGGTTTGAAAGGGGAGATATCCGTGAACGGTGTGAAGTATGGAACTTCTGCTGCCGTGAATATGGCTGCTGTACCCATTTCTGACCGTGAAATTGCCAACGTATCCACTTATGTCAGGCAAGCTTGGGGAAATGATTCTGTGGAAGTCACTGAAGAATTTGTTTCTCAAGTACGATCTGAGCATGCAGCAAAACAAGACCAGTGGGTGGGTGATGAGCTAAGGTCGATGTTTTCTGATTCATTCGGGAATTAATCAGTTTTTCCTCGGACTTTTCTCATTGTCCGATTTGGTATGGTCTTCCATTATAAAGCCTTGAGCAAGACCTTATCCCTACTTTACTTATTTACATTCTTTTGTCTTTTTAAGTTGTATTCGTTTCAAGTACCACTTGAAGAAAGACCAGAGTACTTTTTTGCTGATTTATTAAATGTGCTTAAGGATTTAGGGAATAACTCTCCTGTGTTACTTGACAAGGAGTTTGACCTAGAGATAGCAGTTGCGAACCACCTCGAAGCAAAGTCAGAACAAGGTTTTCGGGTTGGTGTGAATGTGTTTGGTCATTCCATTCATGAGGATCGTCCAAATGAAGATTTTACCCATCGGTTTCGTACCTTAAATCAAATTTATCTTAGAAAGCCGGTTTACCATTGGGGTGCATTGCAGGCACGGGAGGAAATCGGGTCATTAAACAAACAGTGGACGGATCGAAGCCTTAGTTATCGAAAGAGAAGTTTAAGTTCTGAATTAAGAGCAATTTTTCTTGAATTAGTCATCCTTAATTATCGTTCACAAGTTGCTGCGGAACAGATAAAGATTGCCCAAGGGAACCTTAAGTCTGCCCAGGACAAGTTAAATGTGGGTATGGTCACTCCTTTATTACTGGATGAGGTAAAGGCTGAATTACTTAACCGGGAAATATCTCTTTCTGAAATTAAAATTTTGTTAAAGCGAAAATTATCAACCTTTGTCAGTCTGTCTGGTCACTCTAATTCGTTGAATTTAAGTATTTCTGAAAAGTTCTGGAATTTTGCTTCAACTCATGAACCAGACACAAATTTCCCCGTAATTGTGGGTGCCATCAATTCGGCGGAAATTGAAAATTTAAACACGCAAATATTTATAGAAAATCAAAGAATCATTATTTCAGATGCAGAATTGAAGCCAAAAATCAATTTAGTAGGCTCCTATTTTCAGGATCAAATTGATACAGCAAAGAGCGGGGATAGTGTGGACAGAAATAACTTTTTAGTTGGAATTGAAGGCAATTGGGCAATTTGGGACTCCCGTAAAAGCTTAGCTCAAAAAAAAGCCTCCCTTGCAAGGAAGGCTAAGCTCGAGCATTCAATTAATACCAAGACTCGTGCACTGCGTGATCATATGAACACCATAGTGACTGAACTGAAATCCCTTAAAGAAAGAATCATTCTTGGTCGAAAAATGGTGTCCGTTTCTCAAAGTAGACTGGATAAAAGTAAATTAGAACTTGAGTTAAACCGAATATCCCCAATGGACCACTTTAATTCGGTGGTGGCCTTTGATTTGGCTAAAATTAGCAACCTGGAAGCGGTGTGCAACTATATGGTTTTGCTCAATCAGTACGAAAACCTCATGGATAGTGATTAAAATAAGAAGCTTTTTGTCGAATAATGAAAAATAACTTTATCTATCTTTCGGTGCTGGTTGTTTTACTGATCACAGCAACGGTTTATTATATTTTCCTCCAATCCAGTCCAACGGTTATGGTTTCACGGGCGGTGTATGGACCGATCCGCGATTCTGTCACCGGGAATGTCCATGTCCATGCATCCGCCACTTTTGAATTAAGGGCTCAAGCAAATGCCCGGGTAGATTGGGTTGCTCTTTTACCCTTGGGTGGAACCCTGGCAGTTGAGCAAAACCAGACATTGATCCAATTAGTCCAGGATGACTTGGACCGCCAGATGGACAGGCTTTTGCTGAACGAGGCACAATTTAATGATCGTAAGGAAATTGGATCCCTGACCGAAATATTACTCAGAATCAAAGAAAAAGAGCTTTCTTCTATCCGGGAACTGGCAAAGAGTGAAACTATTGCAAGTCGCGATTTAGACCTGATTGAAAATGAGGTTGATCGTTTGAAAACCCAGGTAAAACTTGAAAATTTAGGCAACGAACATTTTATAGAAAACAACACCTTGTCATTAGCAAATTTAAATGCCGAGATTGAGAAACGCACCATAAGAAGTCCAATTAATGGAGAGTTTTCCTCCTGTTTTGTTGCTCCAGGAAATCAGGTGTTTTCTGGCAATGTAGTGGGCAAAGTGTATGCAAAAGACCGAATTATTGAGGTTTCGCTCAATGAAGAGGAGTTTGACGGTTTGGAAACTGGGTTAGGTGCTGGAATCACCTTTTTTTCTCAAGGACAAAGAGTTTTTGATGCCAATGTGTCTGCCCTGTCTGCTACGGTTGAATCTAATTCTGGTATACGAAAACTATATTTGAGTCTGGTCAGCAATGACCTTTCGATTCCAGTTGGAAGTTCTGGCCGGGCAGAAATTATAAAATCTGAGAAAAGTGCTGCGTTACTTATTCCCCGAAAGGCATTGGTGGGAGATTTTGTCGTAGTTGAAAAACTGGGTGTTGCCCAGTTTCGTAAGGTTTCAACCGGAGCCAAAAACCTTTTGACGGTTGAAGTGCTTGATGGGTTAAAAGAAGGTGAACGGGTCGTTGTTGAGACTCCGCACCTATTAAGGGACGGCGAGCGAATCAATTCTACTTTGATTGGATTCAGAAAATAGTTTACCCCTAATTTTTTTTGATGCTTTGCCTAGAATTAGCCTGGCGTTTCATAATTGCCCGAAAAAGGCCAATGCTTTTGTCTTTGTCTGGCATTGTGTTTGGTGTCGCATTTTTTGTACTTACACAGGCCCAAACCTCCGGGTTTGAACAATTTTTCATTCGTACCATTTTAGGCACAAATGGGGCGATTCGTATATCTGATCAGTTTCAGGACAATGTGGGAACCGTCGAAAAAGTTGATCAAGATGGAAAGGTGGAATTTCTCTTTCATTCCCGAGAAGATTCTCTCTACAGAGAGGGGGTTGATCAGCCTGCTTTGATTTATGAAGCCCTAAAGGATTATCCTGAAATTATGGGAGTATCTGAAATCATCGAAGGAAATGGAGTGCTGAACACAGGATCACGGAAAAGCTCAATAGAAATTAAAGGGATTCGCTGGGTTGATCATGCTCAAGCCTCGGATCTTATTTCCCAGATAATTGACGGGTCAATCGACGAATTTGCCGCAGATCAGATGGCTGTCTTATTGGGGTCCAGAATTTCCCAAAGATTAAACCTTAAAGTCGGTGACCGTGTAAGGCTTATCGGAGGAACTGGAAATTTACACCTTCGGGTATCCGGTATCTTTGAAACGGGCGTTAGCCAGATTGATAAGAACCGTATTTATTTACACATGGGTACCGCACGATCCTTCTTGGGCCGATTTTCAGGTGGGTCTGTTTTTCAGGTTGCGTTAAAAAACCCAAACCGTGCCCCAGCAATTGCCCAGCAATTGCAGAATGTGCTAAATCACCGTGCTGTAAGTTGGCAGGAAAGGGAAAAAGTATGGTTGGATGTATTCAAAGCTTTACGAGTTTCATCGGGAATAACTGTATCTTGTATACTATTGTTATCGGGATTGGGAATTTTTAATGTATTTGCGATCTTAGTGATCGAAAAGACCAGGGATATCGCAATTTTGAGATCGATTGGATTTTCACCTCAAGATGTTTCCGCAATTTTTCTTTGGCAAGGTGCTATTTTGCTTTCTGCTGGCGTTTTTGTTGGTTCATTGTTCGGCTACGCAGGAACTTTTTTGATTTCGGTCATTCCGCTTCGGATTAGAGGAATTTTTTCTACTGACAACTTTGTGGTAAATTGGGACTTGGATCATTATCTAATGGCTGCCACCATTGCCCTCTTTTTTGTATCCTTTGCCACCTGGATACCTGCACGAAGGGCATCCAAGGTTGAGCCGGCTAAAATTATTCGGGAAACTCTTTGATGGATTTAAACGGCGGAAATCATCCAGTGAGCGATTCTTTAAGAGTTGAAAATCTTTGCCACTCTTTTGTCGATGCAGGTACATCGGTCGATGTGCTGAAGGGAGTTTCGCTGGAAGCCCGCAGCAGTGAGATCACATCGATCGCCGGTCCATCCGGATGTGGTAAAAGCACTTTGCTTTATTTAATGGGACTGCTTGACCGGCCCTGTTCTGGTAAAATTTTTATGAACGATGTTGAGGTACAAGACCTTAATGACATCGATCGAACTCGGGCTCGCAATAAATCGATAGGCTTTGTTTTTCAATTTCATTTTCTAATCAAGGAATTAACCGCTTTGGAAAATGTTAGGCTCCCTCTGCTCAAAAGTGGAACCGATCGATCGACGGCCGATGAAAAGTCAATAGCCTTGCTTAACGATCTTGGATTAAAAAATAAGTCCCACAGACCGGCTTACAAATTGTCTGGGGGAGAACAGCAACGGGTAGCCATTGCCAGGTCATTGGCAAATTCTCCAAAGTATCTTCTCGCAGATGAGCCCACCGGCAATCTTGATTCCAAAAACTCAGATGGTGTATTCGAGCTTTTGCTTCAAATGGCCCAATCTTTAAACCTGTCTGTTGTTTTAGTTACCCATAATGAAAAACTTGCCGGCCGAGCCGATAGGAGATTCATAATGAAAGACGGCTTAATTCTTGCTTAACCCTTATGGGCTTTTTTTATCTGTTCAAAGGCTAGGTTCAGGCGGATAACCTGTTCCTTGGCAAAGACAACCAGTTCATCGGGTAATTGCTTGTTTTCAAGTTTGTCAGGATGCAGAGCACTCATTTTTCTCCTGTACGAACTTTTGACCTCGGCAAGGCTGGCATCTTTGGGAATTCCTAGTATGCCATAACATTCGATCAAGTCGTTTGTTCCTTTCCTTGATTCATTTGTGGCATATCCTCCAGCATACCAAGAACGAACGGTCCCCTGGGGCATTTTAAAATACTCCTGCCCGGAAAGTAGGCATTGAATCTGGCTGTTTCTTGGTTTTTCATTGTCACAAGTTGCGATTTCAAACAATCCACCCATAAAAGAATGGGCAATAGATTGGTCATATTGAATAAGTTCCGCACATTCTTTGAAATCCCGATGGATGGATCTCCTGCTTGTTTTACTTTTTCGAAAAATATCCTTGGCGAATTTTTCAAGGTTTTGAGTTAGGCCCATTCTCTGGATGATTGATTCTACTTTATTGATTTCTTTTTCAGAGATAATTCCGTCCGCTTTGGCAATCTTTGCAGCGGCGGAGAAAAAATAAGCATAATATAAAAGCTTTGCTTTTTTTTCATCCCGCTGAGGCGAACTTCTTTCATCTAATTGATGACCAAGGTACCCGCCCACAATTGCTCCTATTGGTCCGGCAAGTAAACCAACGCTGGATCCGATCACTTTTCCCCACCAATTCATTACCAAGCAGGCTTACGGTTAGATCTATTTATCTTGAACGATAGGGGTCCGGGTTGGGACCTACAGGATTCCCGGTATTGGGGACTACCTGTACGCATCGATCGTCCCAGAGTTCAATCATGTCCATATCTTTGGCATTTGTAACCTCTAGGATTGGTAAACCGTTGGTTTCTAGCCATTTAATGATAGGTGGCACTGCTAAATCAGGTTGCTCTGCACGAGCAGTAACAATTTTAACCTTATACCCCATTTCAATCCAAATCCTAACTCTCTTTACCATATTGGGGACAGGCTTTCCGATATGTTCGAAACCTTGCCACGCATCAGCTTCGGCAAGGGTTCCATCCAAATCTACCCCTATCCATTGTCGGGACTCAGCTTCTTCGCCGTATTGATTCATATCTGTAATTGGTAAACCCCGGGCATGGGGCACAGAAACCTGAATTTTTTGTCCGGAGAAGACTTTCTTGAAAAATTGGAACATGAATAGAAACTCAAGATACAAAAACTTGCATTAAGCATCAATCTGCATCAATCCTTTTCTACGATCCAAAGATGATTTCATTCGCATCTATCGACTATTTCAGTGCAGAGGGCATACCTTTTGTCCTGATTGCTGTTTGTAATATTTGGCTTTTTCAACCAATTGTAACCTTCCTCCATGAACTTGGTCATGGTTTGATGGCACTCTTATTGACTGATGGAACTGTGCGTATTCAGGTGGGGGAGGAGGGTGGTTCATTGAGAAATAAAATCATAAAGTTTGGAAAACGTTTCTGTATAGATATCAGTCTGAAAAATACCCGGGCCGGCTACACCCAGTTTGAAGAGCAAAAAAAATGGGTACAGCTGATGATTCTTTTAGCCGGTCCGATGTTCACCCTATGCTTAACCTGTCAATCAGGGTATTTATTGTTGTCTCGATACCTGCCAGGTTGGGCAGAACTGCTCCTGGTGAGTTGGTTTTGCGCAAACCTATTAGCCTTATTCCGATCTGTGATCCCGGTCTATTTAAAACCCACTGCAACCTTTCCGGAGGGTCCACCGAGTGACGGCTTACAAATTATTAACCTTTTGCTAACAGGTTCGTCGCACAAAAAACCTTAAAGGCATTGTTTGCCGTTCATTCTGACTGGTTGTCAAAGAGGGTACGATATAAGGAGCAGTTGGAATATAGTTCACTATGGCTGCCGTCTGATACGAGCTTGCCCTGATCCATTACAATAATTCGGTTTGCGAGACGAATCGAACTAAAGCGGTGTGCAATCATGATAGTTGTCTTGCCAGTGGTAAGCCTTTTCATGGCCTGATGAATTTTTTCCTCGTTTTCAGTATCTAAGGCAGAGGTTGCTTCGTCCAATAGAAGGATAGGAGAATTTCGGAAAAAAGCTCTAGCCAAGGCAAGCCTTTGCAGCTGTCCACCAGATACCCGGCTTCCTTTTTCGCCTATCTTTTGTTTTATCCTCATGGGCATTGATTCAACGAATTCCCATGCATAGGCATTTTTCAGAGCTTCCTCAATTGTGCCGTTTGTATGAGCAGACCTTCCGAGCTTGATGTTTTCTTCAACTGTATCGTCAAAGAGGAAAGGTTTTTGAGGAACCAAGGCAACTGCTTCCCTGACCTCGTGCAAAGATAGTTGCTTAAGGTTGATCCCATCCAAAAGCACATCCCCCTGAGTCGGGTCATGTAACCTGTTCAGCAAACCTGCCAAAGTTGTTTTCCCAGCTCCGCTTGGTCCAACCAAAGCCACTAATTCTCCCGGGTTAATCTCAAGAGTAATCGAGTCAATTGCTTTGATTGAGCTCCTTGAATTTTGATTGGGATTGGGGTAGTGAAAACTTACATCCTGGAGAGAAAGTTTACCTTCGATCTTTGTTAGCAGGGTAGGGGAAGCAGGCTCAGCAATGCTCTCGTCCGAGTGGAGAATCTCTTGAAGTCTTTTTAAAGAAGCGAGCCCTTGCTTGATAGAATTATGAATAGAGCCGAGTTTTTTAACTGGTTCGTAGGACATGTACAATGCCACGATCACCGGAACCACCGCATCCAAATGGATGGATGTTCTGGCAGCTTGGAATATGGCAACTGTAACTCCAGTAGCTGTGATAATCTCGATCAAGGGAGTTAATAGGTGTGCGTATTTAACAACCTTCATCCTGGCACCAAGAAACTTCTCTGATTCATTGGTGAAGCGGGACACCTCTCTGTCCTGCAAGTTCAGGGAGCGTACTTCTGCCGGTCCGGCAAGATTTTCGTTCAAAACCGAAGATAAATCGCCAGCCCGCTGCTGGAGACTCAAGGCTTTCGTCATTAATAGGGCTCCAATTCTGCGGATTGGAAATACACACAATGGTATGGCGAGTAGACAGAGGAGCACAAAAGCCATGCCTTCTCTTTGAATAGCCATTACGGCCAAGGCGGAGATTGCACCGAGAAAGGTAATGGGTTGCCGTATTAAATCATTGCTGACGGAAAGAACCGCAGTCTGTAACTGGGCGGTGTCTCCAGTTACCCGACTAAGTAGATCTCCAGATTTATGTTTCTGAAAGAAAGCAAGGGGCAGTCTTTGAATTTTGGTAAAGACTTCGATTCTTATCTTTTCCAAAACTTTCATTCCGCAATAATTGATCAGGTAAGAATTAAAAAAGCTACTCACACCCCGAACCAAAAAGACTAAAGGAAACCAGGATACATAAAAGAAAATCTCCCAACTTGTGAGTGGGGCAAGATTGTCTTGTGAAGGAAAGATCTTTGGGAATACCTGATCAGTCATGAAAGGAAGACCAAAACCACTTGAAATTCCATAAATTGCCCCAAACAAAAGGGCCCCGCTAAACGCCCTCCAGTGAGGCTTTAGGTAAAAGAAATAGGGGACTAAACTGCTTATTTGAGGATAGTCAGCCGAATCCGCGTCTGGTTTATTCATCATCTTTGGACAAACTTAGATCCTTGGGTATCCTGTCGGCAAGCAAAGCTTGCTCTCTAAGGTATTGGGCGGACTGATTTCGTAGGTCTCCAAATTGCTCGGCTGTCATTCGCCAATGCCAATTTCCGTGGGCAGTCCCGGGGGTATTGAAGCGAGCTTCATGGCCGAGGGACAGGAGGTCCTGAGCAGGTACGATAACAAGTTGAGATGTGCTCCGGTAGGCACACCTGAGCATATCCCAACCCGGGGTGGATCCATCAATATTTAAATAACTGCGGAAAAAAGACCGAATGTCTTCGCTGGCCAAATCATACCAACTGCAAGAGGTATCATTATCATGCGTACCAGTGTACAGGACCAGGTCTTTGGTAAGGTTGTGAGGCAGGTAGGCATTTTTAGGGTTTCCATCAAACGCAAATTGTAAAACTGCCATCCCGGGTAAGCCCAGGGAGGTCCTTAGTTTTAGCACACCTTTGCTAATCTCTCCCAAATCTTCAGCGAGGAAGGGCAGGGTTGGGAATTTAGATTTGATTGTTTCCCAGAAAGCCAATCCTGGACCTTTCTCCCATTTGCCCAGCTTGGCATTGTCGGAATTCCTCGGGATAGACCAGAAATCGTGAAAAGCCCGAAAGTGATCAATTCGAATGACATCAAAAAGCTCAAGCTGATCCTTGATCCTGTGAACCCACCAATCGTACTGAGTTGTATGTAATTTTTCCCAGTTATAGAGAGGGTTTCCCCATAACTGGCCATTTTCATTGAAATAGTCAGGTGGGACACCGGCAACTGCTTCAAATTTCCCGTTCTTATCAATTTGGAAAAGGTCCCGGTTATGCCATGTGTCAGCTGAGTCGGGTGCCACATAAATAGGGAGATCACCAATCAGGGATATTTTTTTTACTTTGGCGTATTGACGAAGTTCATTCCATTGAGCCCGAAAGAGGTACTGTTGGAAAACTTGAAAATGGTATTCCTCGAGTAATGGTCCGGAAAGTTGAGCATGGGTAGCATCTTTGTCCTCTGGATTCCATTCCCACCAAGGGGTGAAATCATTTTTTGCTTTGATCGATTGGTACTTGGCAAAAGGTTCCAACCATTGAGCGTGAATCTCCTTAAAAGATTCAATGCTGCCATACTTTTCCTCAAGTTGCTCGGGGTTGTTGAGGAAGTTTGTGTGGGCAATCCGTAAGGTTGGGAAAAAGTTTGTGTAAAGATTCCCATAATCCACAAAATGGGAGGATTGATTGGATAATGAACCCAGATCGGATGTGTCTAGATAGCCAAGCTCAACTAGGGAGGTAAGGTCAATAAAGTATGGGTTGCCAGCCGATGAGGAAAATACCTGATAAGGGGAGTCTCCATAACCGGTGGGCCCAACTGGGCACATCTGCCAGTAGGTAAACCCTGAACTAGCTAAAAAATCTATCCACTTGTATGCTTCACGCCCTAAACTGCCGATCCCATAACCCCCAGGCAACGAACTGGGGTGTAGTAGAACTCCTGCACCTCGTTTACTTAACCAA
>CALKMX010000108.1 GCA_938091675.1 uncultured Opitutales bacterium | reverse complement strand
GTAAACCAAACGGTTTTGCACCATATGCTGCCCTGCCGGGACACGATGGGGTATTTCTGGACCCATTATTACAAAAAACAGGATAGCTATGACCGGCTGGACTACCTCTTTGCCAGCCCAGCAATGTTTGGGCATTTTCTTGAGGGTTCTGCCCGAGTAAATGATTCCCTCCGGTGCATCGAAGGGTCTGACCACCGCATGGTCTATGCCGACTTTGAGTTTTAGAGAATCAGAAAGTGGCTTAGCATTGCCACAAGCCTTTGGCTTCAATCATCTCTGCCACCGGTTGGGGCAGGGGATCCTTCCAACCTTCTTCGCGCTGGCAGACTTTTTGAAAAACATCACGGGAAAAAAGGTTCATGTTTTCCCGGTTACAATCCTCAATCGTTTCCAAAAACCCGTTTTCGCGGACATACTTGTAGAGGTTGCGTAAGTTTTCTGCGACCGTCAGGTTGTCGATGGTGATCAGTCCATCCCCGTCTGCCACCGCTTCCACATTGTCCCCCCGTCCCATCTGTTTGCTGTAAATTTCAAAAGTTTCCTGCTCAATGGGATAGCCATAAATGCGCAGGTTTTCTTTAAAAAGAATTCCGAAGGCCTCGAGTATACCACCATCCAGGGTTTCATAATATTCTTCTTTGAAAATATCTGCCAGGTTGTTCAGACCAAGGACCAGTCCAATGGGCTCCTGCACCAAACGACGCAAATAGGCAGATAAGCGATAGTATTCAAAGTAATTGGTAACCAGCACGCCGTATCCACAGGCATTGATCACCTCGATTCGGGCGATGAAATCATCATGGTCAATTTCGCCCTCGTCCTTGAGTGAACCGAGGGTTAATTCCATGAACACTTTTAAACGCGACTGATCCACTTCCTCACGCTTGACGAATTGTGCCCTGGCTTTTTCCAGCATATCCAAGTTCACTTTAGTCAACGGACGGAAGCTTCCCCGCTCAATCAAACAGGATTGTTTGTAGAGCTTTTCGGCAGCCTGCACCACATAACCCTCCTCATCGAACATCACCGCATGGGTTAAACCCTTACGGATTAGTTCCAGGCAGAGTATGCGGTTATCAAAAACATCAAAGTCTGGACCGTTGAACTCGATCATATCGACCTCGATCCGGTCCGGTCCAATGTCGTCGAGCAAGCCGGCGATAAACTTGCTGGGATCTTTCCGCAAATGAAAGGCACCATAGACAATGTTTACCCCAAGCCTGCCAATGGCATCCTGTTGCAAGCGGTTGTCTTGGTCGAGCATACGGACATGCAGGATGATGTCGTGGGGTTTCCCCATCGGTTCGAGTTGCAGGCGTATGCCCATCCACCCGTGGCATTCATTGTTCTTAGTGTAGTTCAGGGCGGCCAAGGTGTTGGCAAAGGCAAAGAATGTGGTTTCCTGCCCACGGGCCGCAGTGAGGCGCTCATCAAGCAGTCCAAACTCATGCTTGAGCATTTGCACCAGGCGTTGTCTCGAAACATAGCGCCCGGCATCCCCGTAAATGGAGTCGCTGAACTTCATGTCATAGGCAGATATGGTCTTGGCCACCGTGCCAGCGGCACCGCCTGCCCGGAAGAAGTTCCGCCCGACTTCCTGCCCGGCCCCAATTTCGGCAAAGGTGCCGTACTTGGCCGGGTCCAAATTGATCCGTAATGCTTTGCGCTCCACGCTTAAAGGTTCATCTTCCATTAGTACCGCACCATGCTTGATTTTTAGGGTCAGGCAAAGTTTTTCTTCGACCTTTTCAGCAATCGGGTGTTTTTTTCAACCTTTGTAACCAATGAAAAAGTTTTTATCTGAAGTCCTTCGCAAATTTGCCGTGTCCATAGTGTCGACCATCTTGTTTGCGGTGGTCTTTTTCTTTCTGGTTGGGGGAATCATTTCTTCCCTGATGGAAAGTCCCAAACCGGAAGTCCGTGCATCCTCTTTTCTGGTGCTTGATCTGACCATGAATCTGACCGAGCGTCCGGGCGGCTTAACCTTTGAGGATGTGGCAGAACAGGCCCTGACCGAGGAAGTAAAACCGATGCAGGCACATCTACTTGAGGTGCTGGATGCCCTGCGTAAGGCCAAGAACGATCCAAAAATTGCTGGAATTCTGGTGGAGGGAAGTTTTCAGCCGCAGGATTATGGCTGTGGATATTCCACCATCCGGGAAATGATCGATGGGTTGGATGAGTTTAAGAATTCAGGCAAACCGGTGATCGGGTTTTGTCACAGCCCATCCCAGCTCGATTATCTGGTCTATTCCGCCTGTGATGAATTATACATGGATCCATCGGGCACCTTGCTGCTTAATGGTCTGGCCAGTCAGGATTTGTTTCTCGGTGACACCCTTAAAAAATATGGGGTTGGGGTACAGGTGGTGCGGACCGGGCGGTACAAGGGAGCGGTGGAGCCCTTTACCTCCAGTGGGTACAGTGCGGAAAACCGTGAGCAAATCCAGCGGTTGCTTGAGCTGCGCTGGGAGGACTACCTGGGTTTCATCGCCGAGCACAGAGATATCTCTGCGGATGAGCTAAATTCCAGTCTGGTGGGGAATTATTTATTTGAACCGGAAAAAGCGTTGGACTCGGGTTTGGTTGATGGGGTCCTTTCACATGATCAAATGATCGACCTGATCATTGAGCGTGGAGCATTGAACCATGAGGGGGACTGGTTTGAGGAAGTTGCCCTGATTGATTACCTGGACCGTCCCCAACCCGGCGAGGCACTTAAAGGGCCCGAGAGTCATTTCCAGATACCTGAAATTGCGGTTATTTATGTAGAGGGGGTCCTTGTCGATGGGGGAGTCGATGACGGATCCATGGTGGGCGGCAAGCAGGTGGTGCAACGCATCCGCAAAGCATGGAATGATGGACAGTGCAAAGCGATTGTATTGCGGGTGAACAGCCCAGGGGGGAGCGTATCCGGCTCAGATGCCATTCTCAATGAAATCAAACGGGCCCGAAAAGAGGGAGTCCCCGTGGTGGTTTCCATGGGGGCAGTGGCCGCATCCGGCGGGTACTGGATTGCCACCGACTGCGATCTTCTGCTCGCCCATGAACAGACTATTACCGGATCCATCGGGGTGTTTGGCCTGCTTCCCAACTTCGAGGATCTAAGCAGCCGTTTCGGGGCCTCATTTGATGCGGTGAAGACTCATCCTTCTGCGGACCTTCTCGGGGTCACCCGGCCGAAGTCGGAAGAGGAAATGAGAGTTTTGCAAACCCATGTGGAATCCCTCTATCAAAAATTTGTCAACCTGGTGGCCAAGGGACGGGGGTTGGATGCCCAAACCGTTCAGCAACATGCCGAGGGCAGGGTATGGATGGGCAAGGATGCCCATGAGCTTGGACTGGTGCAGGAACTTGGTGGCTTGTACGATGCGATCGATCGGGCCGCGGAACTCGCCGGACTGAAAGAACCCTATGAGGTGATCGAGATGCCTGAAGTCAGCACCCCCATGGATGATTTTGTGGAGATGCTGGATGGACAGGCAAAAGTCAGCCTATCCCCCCGCTTATCCATCTTGGAAAAAGTGGCCGGATTGAGTGCATTGGCTGAGGCAAATGATCTGCTCAAGTCTCTGGACGATCCTCGCCGTACTTATTCCTGGCTCTCCTGGTACCGGGGTTCCTTTGGATTTAAATGAATAATCTTTTTAATTAAGCTATGAATAAAAACATCACCCTTGTCCGTGCCTGCTCTGCCACCGTTATTCCCGCCGGGGATGAGGTAACCCTCGCAGAAGGTGCATCCTTTACCATTGCCCAGTCCCTCGGTGGTTCCGTCACCCTGCGGGACAACACCGGTATGTACCGGGTGGGGGAGTCCGAGCTCGATGCCCTGGGAGAGGAGATCAAACAGGAGGTCTTGAAATCCAAGCAAGATGCCGAAGATCAGGGGCCGTTTAGTGAGGAAAAGGTATGGGATGCAATGCGGGGATGCTATGACCCGGAAATTCCGGTCAATATCGTCGATCTCGGATTGATTTATGACCTCCGGGTGGAAGAAGGGGAGGACGGTAAACAAATCTTTGTAAAAATGACCCTGACCGCTCAGGGCTGCGGAATGGGCCCGGTAATTGCCGACGATGCCAAACAACGCATTCTTCGGTTACCCTCCGTTGAATCTGCTGAAGTGGACATCGTCTGGGACCCACCCTGGAATCCCCGGATGATTTCGGAAGAGGGAAAGAAGGTCCTGGGTTTGGAATAAGTTCTTTTTAACTTACCAAATCAAATTTTATTTAATCACAAAAAAACCCGGTCGTGTGACCGGGCTTTTTCTTTAAATCGAGTTGATCTGGTCTAGGCTTATTTTTCCTTGGATTTGATCTTGCCCACTTTTTTCCAGCGGCCGGACTTGGCGGAATCCAGCACGGCTTCACAGATGTACTGGGTTTCCAACGCGTCACGGAAGTCGGGACGAAGGGGACGTTTCTTACGGGAGCCATAGCCAGCCACGAAATCAGCAAACTGATTGATGAAGCTGTGCTCGTATCCGATGTTCAGGCCAGGTACCCACCATTTATCCATGTAGGGATGTTCACCACCATCGGTCACATGGATGGAGCGCCAACCACGGGTCTTGGCATCTTCCTTGTCGTACTCAAAGTATTCAAGACGGTGGAGATCGTGTAAATCCCAGAAGAGGGAGCCGTCCGCACCGTTGATCTCGAAGGTATAGAGGGCCTTGTGT
>CALKMX010000107.1 GCA_938091675.1 uncultured Opitutales bacterium | reverse complement strand
GAGACTAGACTACCAATTTGGGCTGCAGCCCGTACAATCTATACCTGTGCGTGTGTACTTTCTGATAGTAACTATGCAAAGTATTTAGCACCCAGACTCTTACCAAATTATAAAATCAAGCTTGGAGAAGGTCTTATTTTTAGTGACCAACAATTTTTAAAAATTTTAAAAAATGGATTTGGCTTTCCCGAATTTAAAAGTTTGTTCCTTTACCCTTATCGTTCGATGCAATCTTTTAAACAGCTTTGGCAAGTAGGGAAATTGTTTAGAACCAATGATAGTGAAAAGTGTGCTCCCATTCTTTTACATGGTTCATTAGAAGCCATTTGCACTTACATGAACAACCACCGCAAGTCGGGTGAAGTTTTGGAGGCAGAAAGGGGTTCTTCTTTAGCAGTAACGATTTTAGGAACTGAAGAAATTTACTTAATCGATCACGAATCAAAAACAGGATGGTCTGTAAGCAGCAAAAAAAATAAGGTTTTTGCTTCTGCTAGTTTGGTATTTAAAAATCACCATATTGCCCATAAAGCATCCCTTGGTAAGCTGGATTCTTGGGTTGCTATGGTTAAGGGTGATATTTTGCTCTCTGGTCGTATTCCATTGCTTGATAAATTTGGATATATTGCGAGAATGGCCCAGAGGGAAGTTCCTCAGCCAAAATGAATAAAAGTAAAAAGTCTGATCTTCTCTTCCAACGGGCAAACCGTGTCATCCCTACCGGCATTTATGGCCATGTTGCACCCGGTAATGGCTTGCCGCAAGATTTCCCTCATTATTGTTTGTCTGGAGAGGGTTGTCGTTTCACCGATGTGGATGGCAACGAGTGGTTGGACTTTATGTGTGGATTCGGTGCTGTTTTGCACGGTTATCGCCATCCGACCATTGAAAGCTCAGTAGGTTTACAGCAGCAGCATGGTTCAGTGTTCAACCAGCCTAGCGAATTAATGGTAGAGCTTGCAGAAAAACTGGTTGAGCAGATTGGTTTTGCTGATTGGGCGGTATTTGCGAAAAACGGATCTGACCTTACCACCTGGGCGATCCGTGTGGCGAGGGAGCATTGTGGCAGAGAGTATGTGGTAAAGGCGAAAGGGGCATATCATGGTGTGGATGCATGGTGCGACCCTGGAATAGGGGGGCGTATTTCATCTGACCGGTCACACATATTAGAATTTGAATGGAATGATGTTGATCAACTCGAGCTTCTTTTCCAGCAGTATGATGGAAAAATAGCTGCTGTCATTCTTACGCCCTACCACCACCCATCCTATTCCCCATCGATACTGCCCGCAGATAGTTTTTGGCAAAATGTGGAGAACTTGTGCCGTAAGAATGGTACCGCGTTAATATTGGACGATGTCCGCTGTGGTTGGAGACTTCACGATGAGGGCTCGCATAAATACTTTGGTTTCACTCCCGATTTAGCCATTTATTCCAAGGCTATGGGGAACGGATATGCCATTTCAGCTTGCCTTGGATCAGACAAGTTCCGAGCTGGTGCCTCGGATGTTTTCTTAACCGGAAGTTGCTGGAATGATGCCTACGCAATGGCAGCTGCACTTGCTTGCCTCAAACTAGTTCGCGATCAACAAACTGCAGGGTGTGTTTTACAAAAAGGCCGATTGTTTTGTGCAAGGCTTGAGTCAATCGCCCAAAGTCATGGAGTTCCCCTGAAAATGACCGGTGTTGCATCGATGCCTTATCCTTGGATTGAAGGAGACGATGACCTTTATCAAATCCAAGCATTTTGTAAGATTGCAGCAGCTTATGGATTGTATTTCCACCCCCATCACAACTGGTTCATAAGCAATGCCATGAATGATGATGACATGGAACATGCGGAGGTGCTTTCAAATAAGGCACTTGAGGAATTTGGAAATGAGTTTTACTCGGGCTCCTGAAGAATAGAATAATTGGAAAATCATTGCTCGATAAAACGCGTTGTCTTTCCCCATCGCTTCACTCATTCTACTGTAATCCAATTTCTCTGTCATGCTTGATGATTCATCCATATTAGTTACCGGAGGTACCGGCTCTTTTGGCAAAGAGTTTATCCGTAAAGTTTTACAATCCTCTCGCCCTCGCCGTATCATTATTTATTCGCGGGATGAATGGAAGCAGTCAGAAATGCAAGCTGATCCCGACTTTCAGGATAAGTCGGTACGGTTTTTCCTTGGTGATGTTAGAGATAAAGACCGCTTAGGTTTAGCAATGCGGGATGTCGATTATGTGATTCATGCAGCTGCACTCAAGCAAGTCCCGGCTGCTGAATACAACCCTCATGAATTCATCAAGACCAATGTAAACGGTGCTACAAACATCGTGGAAGCCGCAATTGGTGCCAAGGTAAAGCGCGTGGTTGCTTTGAGCACAGACAAAGCGGTCAACCCGGTAAACCTTTATGGAGCTACCAAGCTTTGCTCGGATAAAGTCTTTATTGCTGCCAACAGTTATGCTGGTGGAGGAGCAACCACTTTTTCTGTCGTTCGTTATGGCAATGTTGTTGGGAGCCGGGGGAGTGTGATTCCACTCTTTCAAAAACAAAGAGAAACGGGAAAGATCACCATCACTAATCCTGATATGACCCGGTTTCTGATTACTTTGAATCAGGGGGTGGACTTTGTTTTGCAAAGCTTGAAAAATATGGTGGGGGGAGAATTGTTTGTCCCTAAAATTCCAGCCTGTACGGTTGATAGCTTGGCTGATGTTTTGGCCCCAAATTGCGAACGTGAGATTATTGGTTTACGCCCGGGCGAGAAAATTCATGAAATTTTGATTCCATCCGACGAAGCCCGAAATGTTCTTGAATTCGAGAATCATTTTGTGATTCAACCAGTACAGGCCTTTTGGGGAAATAAGATTGGAATTCTTGGTGGGGTTAGTTGTTCACCAGATTTTCATTATGCAAGTAATGTTAATTGCAAGACCTTATCCTTGGATGAACTTTCAGACCTCCTCAAGGGCTATCTGCCAAATTAAGTTTTCCTTCCTTTGGACATCCTTTCTCGAATCTCTGAAATTTCCCTTCCGCCCTTGGTTGTTGCCGAACTTTCAGGCAATCATGGAGGAAGTATTGACCAAGCACTTCGCTTGGTCGTTGCGGCAAAAGAAGCCGGTGCCGATGCCATAAAATTACAAACCTATCGGCCCGAAACCATCACGGTAGAGGGAAAAGATGATAGGTTTTTATTGAAGTCAGGACTGTGGAAGGGGAAATACCTACATGACCTCTATCATGAGGCAATGACTCCCTGGGAATGGCATCCAGTCCTTGCGAAAGAAGCACATAAATTGGGCTTGGTTTGCTTTAGTTCTCCGTTTGATGAAACTGCGGTGGATTTTTTGGAGCATTCCATAAGTCCACCCATTTATAAAGTTGCCTCTTTTGAATTAAATCATTTTCCCTTGCTCCAAAAAATTGGCACGACCGGAAAACCAGTTTTAGCCAGCGTTGGAGTTTCTCAAAAGAGTGAAATTGATCAAGCTGTGAAGGTTTTAAAAGACTCTGGATGCCCCGGAGTTGTTCTTTTGTATTGTGTTAGTGAATATCCGGCAAATCCGAGCGAATTTTGTTTAAAGGAAATGCCCAAATTGAAAAATGATAATGTGGAGGATTTTGGTTTATCTGATCATTCGCTTGGTCATGTGGTTGCCGTGGCCGCAACTGCATTGGGTGCCCGGGTGATCGAAAAACACATCTGTTTGGATAAAAATCCCTCATCCATAGATGGTGGTTTCTCCATGCTCCCTGATGAATTTGCCCAGATGGTTGAAGCGGTTCGCACTACTCACCTAGCAATTTCAGGAATTAGACAATCTCCGAGCGGGGCAGCTTTTTATAAAAGATCCATTTTAGTCTCCTCTCCAGTTTGTATCGGTGATCGCCTTACTCCGGAAAACATCCGAATCGCAAGGCCTGGTGATGGATTGTGCCCAAGTAAGTGGAATGAGGTTTTACATTGTTACGCAACAAAAAATATGGGGGTAGGGCATCCGCTTTCAGAAAAAGATTTTAAGCCCGCTTAATTTCCTCAATTTTGCAAAGAAACAGCCATTATTTTGCAATTTGAGATCACAGATGCTAATGTATATATTGGTGCTACCTGATCCCAAAGAGAGAGATATTAACTTGCCCAATTTTCAGGGTTCCCCTGAAGAGCGTCTGCGTGCCGCCTGTGTATGGGTTGCGGATAATTCACCAGGCAGGCAACTGACTTTGGAAGAGATTGGGAGGGTTATGGGTGTTACCAGGGAGAGAGTCAGGCAAATCGAGGCTCATGCTTTGCGTAAGCTCAGGCATCCTTCTAGAATTCGGTATTTGCAGGAAAGTTGAATTTCTAGAAACTTAACGGCAGAAATGTTTGGTTAATCAATCAACATCTCTTTTGCAGATTTACCTTGGGGTATCATTGGCAAAACATGCTCGGTGTAAGGTACAATAATTTCCAAAAGATAGGGCTCATCTGCATCGAGCATTTCACGCATGGCTTCTCTTAAGTCCTCTCTTTTGCTCACTCTTCTCGCTTTAACCCCAAATCCTTCGCACATTTTAATGTAATCTGGATAAATTGCTTCTAAATTGTCGGGACCGCCAATGTTTTCTGGATCACATAAAATGGTATGCCCGCGGACTGATTCATAAAACCTGTCTTCCCACTGAACCACCATGCCTAAGTGTTGATTATTTAGAAGCAAGCACTTGGCGTTTATCTTCTCAATTTTTGCAGTGGCCAGCTCTTGTACATTCATGAGGAAAGAACCGTCCCCATCAATATCGATCACTTCTTTATCGGGCCGGGCCACTTTAGCACCGACTGCGGCGGGGTAGCCAAATCCCATAGTCCCTAAACCAAGCGATGATATGTAGGTCCTGGGCTCCTTGAATCTATAGTACTGGGCCGCCCACATTTGATGCTGCCCAACACCAGTTGTGATGATTGCATCTCCTTTTGACTCCTGATAAAGGACATCGACTGCTTCCTGCGAAGTGATGTGTTCTCCTTTGTCATATTTAAAAGGATATTGCTTTTTCCAACCAGACAATGTCTGACTCCATTCGGAAAGGTCAGGCTTCGTGAAGCCATTCTTTTTAATCAATTCTGACAGTCTTTGCAGGGCGTATTTGATATCCGATTTGATGGGGAAATGGGCGTGAACATTTTTGTTGTGCTCGGATTGGTCAACATCGAAGTGAATGACATAAGCCTCTTGGGCATATTTGCTGACAAGACCAGTGATTCGATCATCAAATCGGGCACCCGCACAGATAAGTAAGTCACTTTCGCAAACAGCCCAGTTGCCGGCAACTGTTCCGTGCATACCATACCAATAGAGGGATTGTTCATGGTCTGGATCAAATGCACCAATACCCATTAATGTATGGGTAACAGGCAGACCGGTCAGTTCGGCAAATTCTTTTAGCTCCTGGTGAGCCTCGGAGGAAATAATTCCACCTCCCGTGTATAATACAGGCTTTTTCGCCTTGGAAATTAGATTGAGTACTTCAGTAAGTTCCTCGTCTGTTGCTTTAGGTTGATCGAGCTTGTACCCCTCTAAATGCCCAACTTTATTTGGGAAAAAAGGCTCAAATACTTTTTGTTGAACATCTTTGGGTATATCTATCACCACTGGCCCGGGTCTGCCACTGGTAGCAAGGTAAAACGCTTCTTTGACAATTTTAGGAAGATCTTCTGCGGTAAGAACCAGATAGCTGTGCTTTACTACAGGCAAAGTCATGCCGAAAAAGTCAGTCTCCTGAAAGGCTGCTTTCCCAATAAACTGTTGGTAAACCTGTCCGGTTATTGCAACCAATGGAATGCTATCCATAAATGCATCGGCGATACAGGTAACGAGATTGGTTGCTCCAGGTCCAGATGTGGCCATGCATACACCGGCTTTCCCTGTGGCACGGGCATATCCATGGGCCATAAAACCTCCTCCTTGCTCCTGTCTGGGCAGAATAGTGCGGATTTTCTCCGAGCGGGTAAGGGATTGGTGAAGTTCCATTGAGGCACCACCCGGATAGGCAAAGACCACTTCCACTCCCTCGCGCTCAAGTGCAGATACGAGAACATCCGCACCTTTCATGGCGGGACCAAGCTCGCCGGCTTCTTCTTGATTGGGTGAAGTTATGGATTGTGTAGTCATAATGTTTCCTTAGCAAAGAGAGTTATTAACATGTCTTACTTGAACCGCTTTTACAAGGTGAAAGCCCAACGCGTTTTATCCCTTTGAATTACGAATTTTCATTAAAACCAAAACTTGCCCCGATTGAAAATTAGCGCGAAGCTGTTCTAAAATGGCTAACTTGAAAAAGAAAAAAGGCATCGCAGAACCATCGTGGACTGCCATCCGCTCTTTGCTCGATGACGATTCAGAGGTCGTCCGCGGAGGGTTAATCAAATTACTCCAGGATTTCCCGGATGAGGGTAGGGAGTTTTTACTTAAACTTTGTCAGGGAGAAGACTCTTACCTAGCTAAGCATGCTCAAAATATAATTCAGAAACTTGGTTGGATTGACGGTGCGGGAGACTTTCTCCGTTTTATTCGTTCCCTTCGTTATGAGTTGGAAACAGGGTGGTTTTTATTGGACCGTACGGTATATCCGGGGTTTGAACCTGCCAGTTATTCTTTCTTTCTCGATAAATTGGCCGATCGTTGCCGGGAATTACTTCTCCAACCGTCCAGCCCGCGAATGTCATGTGAGGTGATCAACCGTGTACTTTTTCATGAATATGGATTCAGGGGAGCCCGTGAAAATTTTGAAAATCCAGAAAATAGTTTTTTTCATCGGGTACTCGACCGGAGAGAGGGGCTGCCCATTACCCTCTGTGCGGTCTACATTCTTGTTGCCCGTCGAGTCGGATTTGAGCTCGACCCAATCGGGACGCCGGGTCGTTTTATGGTTGGTTGTTTTGCCGAGCGTCATCCTTTTTACATCGATTGCTGGGCAGGAGGGCGGTTTATTGAATTGGATCAAATGGAAGAAAATTTGGGAGTCTTGCCCGATGAAGAGTCTGGTGCTGCTCTTTTACCAGTGACTGTGGCCGAAACCTTGACCCGGGCATGCCGAAACCTCAGCCGCCACTATGCATCCTCCAATGATTTGACCAAGATGAAATTGTTTGAGTCCTTTGTTCGTGAATTCGAAAGAGTTCATCAGGAAGCATCCAATGCCTAAGGAAAGTTTTCTTCTCGATCAATTTAGTGCTCTCCCTCCCCGTGAGGTTGGGCTTGCGGTTCTTGGATATCCAATCAAGCATTCAATCAGCCCGCAGCTACACAATGCCGCCCTTAAAGTTCTGGCTGAAAAAGAGCCGGAATTTAATAATTGGAAATATCACAAGATTGAGGTGCACCCCGAAAACCTCTCAGATGCTTTACCCAAACTCGCCGAACTTGGGTTTCGCGGATTAAACCTTACCATTCCCCATAAAGTCGAGGTACTGCCAATGCTTTCTTCGATGGATGAACAAGCCCGGGCCATGGGTGCAGTTAATACATTAAACTGGGAAGAGGGAGGGTGGAAAGGTTACAACACGGATGGAATCGGATTATCCCGTTCTGTTCGAGAGGTATTCGATCGCTCGGTCAAAGAATTCCAAGTGTTGGTATTAGGTGCTGGGGGAGCCGCCCGTGCCGCGGTTGCCCAGTGTCTTTTTGAGGGTTGTGAAAACTTGGCAATTTTCAACCGCTCGATGGAGCGGGCCTATCAATTATCGAGTGCCTTAAAAGAAAACGGTTTTGAGCAGAAAATTTCCTTGGTGAAATCTTTATCTCATTTCCCCCACAACGCAGAGCAGCCTGTATTAGTGATCAATGCTACTTCACTTGGCTTGGTAATGGATGATCCTGCCCCCATTGATCTGTCATGCCTAAAGGGGGAAGTGTTCGTTTACGATATGGTTTACAACCCGCCGGATACCCGATTGTTGATGCAGGCAAAGGAAAAAAGGTTTCCCCATGCTAATGGCTTGGGCATGTTGGTTGGCCAGGCCGCTCGCTCATTGGAAATATGGTCGGAAAGGGAGGTTTCAATCCATGCAATGAGTTGTGCCGCCCTGCAGGCAATGTCTGACTAATTCTCCTTTTCAAGATGGAAAACATATCGAATTTATCTCTGCTTCTACCCATATTAGGTTTTTTTACGGGTTGTTGCCTGGGAAGTTTTCTCAATGTGGTGGCCTATCGTGTACCTCGGGATTTATCAATCATCCGTCCCGGTTCCTGTTGCCCAAATTGTTCAGCCCCTATACCTTGGTCATTAAATCTTCCGATCTTAGGGTGGCTCATTTTAAAGGGGCGTGCCCGTTGTTGTTCGGCCTCGATTTCTCCCCGGTATTTTATAATCGAACTTGCGGTGGGTCTTGTTTTCTCATGGTTCTTTTTTACTTTTTCATCCGATCAGGAATGGGGGACTTTGCTTGCCTCCTGTGCTTTTGCCTGGGTGTTAATTGGGGTAATTGTGATTGATTTGGAAACTATGATCATTCCTGACCGCCTTAGTATTGGTGGCGCCTGTCTTGGCCTTATTCTTTCCCTTTACTTTCCTTCAATCCACAATATCGGTCACCACCCCATGGGCTTGGATAATTTACATTCGGGCTTAACCAGTCTGGTTGGCATTTTGATAGGATCCGGATTGCTCTACTGGATTGGTGCTATTGCGAGCAGGTTGTTCGGGCGTGAGGCACTCGGGGAGGGGGATGTTAAATTATTAGGGTGTGTGGGTGCATTTTGTGGCTGGCAAGGAGCAGTTTTTTGCATTTTTGGAGGTGCTCTGCTTGGATGCGTTTGCTTAATTCCCATATTTATTTGGCAAAGGTTTGCGAAAGCGGATAAGCAAGCGCCAGGTCAACTGGCTTTTGGCGTGGAAATTCCCTTTGGACCCTACCTTTCCCTGGCCGCTCTCGGATATTTCTTTGGGTTGAAAGAATGGATCATTCCATGGTTCGAATGGGTCGATAAAGTGACAATTTAAGCTCATCATATTTATCGAATTCGGAAAGTCTTCAACAAGTGACTTCCTGTTTTCAGGATTTTGGCGTTGAAGAATTGTGCAAATCGGGACATTCATTGGCATAGCCAGCAAAACTTACACCCCAAATTTAGATTCATGAAAAAATTGCTTGTTGCCAATCGGAGCGAGATCGCAGTGCGGATCTTTCGTTCCGCTACGGAGTTAAACCTTAGAACCGTCGCAATTTATGCAGAAGAGGACCGTTTTGGAGTCCATCGATTCAAGGCCGATGAAGCCTACCTGATCGGCAAGGGAAAAGGTCCTGTTGCTGCTTATCTTGATATCGATTCAATCATTTCTTTAGCCAAGGATAAAGGCGTAGATATGATACATCCGGGATACGGATTTCTTTCTGAAAATCCTTATTTTGCCCGTGCCTGTGAGGAAGCGGGAATTACTTTTGTTGGTCCGCGACCCGAACTCATCGAGCGCATGGGAGACAAAGTGGCAGCCAGGAAAGCTGCGGAAGATGCGGGTGTGCCCACTTTGCCCGCTACCCCCAACCCAGTCGCTAAACCTGCCGATGCGTTGAAGTGGGGGCGTAAAATTGGCTTTCCCTTAATCATTAAAGCCGCCTTTGGTGGTGGTGGCCGAGGTATGCGGGTGGTGATGGATGAAAAGGATCTCAAACCCATGCTTGAAGAGGCACAAGGTGAGGCTGAGCGGGCCTTCGGTAATTCTGCGGTATTTTTGGAACGCTATGTTGGAAGGGCCAAACATTTGGAGGTGCAAATACTTGGCGACCGAAAAGGCAATGTGGTTCACCTGCATGAACGTGACTGCTCGGTTCAGCGCCGTTATCAAAAAGTGGTCGAAGTGGCACCCTCCATTGGATTGCCTGAAAAGGTGGTAAAAGAGCTTTGCGATGCGGGCGTTCAGTTAGCCGAGAAAATTGGTTATGACAATGCCGGTACCGTTGAATTTCTCCTGGATCAGGACACCAATGAATGGTTTTTCATTGAGATGAACCCCAGGATTCAAGTTGAGCATACTGTTACCGAACAGATTACCGGTATTGATATTGTACGCTCGCAAATTCTGGTGGCAATGGATCATCCTTTGCACGGCAAAAAAATTGGCATTCCTGCACAGGAAAGTATACCCAGGAATGGATGTGCGGTGCAGTGCCGGGTAACCACGGAAGATCCGGAAAAGGGGTTTACCCCAGACTACGGAAAGATCCTTAGCTACCGTTCATCGGCAGGTTTCGGAGTGCGCCTGGACGGTGCAATGGGGGATACCGGATCGATTATTACTCCTTTTTATGACTCCCTGCTCGTAAAAATTACCACATCCGGGCCCAACCTTTCTCAGGCATTAGACCGGATGCATCGTGCTTTGCGAGAAATGCGGATACGTGGTGTCAAAACGAACATTCCTTTTCTTGAAAATGTGATTTCTCACAAGGAATTTGTGGAAGGGCGTGCTTCCACCAAAATGATTAATGTCACTCCGGAGCTTTTCCGATTCAAGGCACGCAGAGACCGGGCATCCCGCCTACTCAATTATCTCGGAGAAATTGTGGTCAATGGAAACCCACAGGTTAAAGGGCGTGAGCGCATTAAACATCCTTTGCCCCTTATCGTACCTGAGCACGACCCTAAGCAGTCTCCCCCCCGCGGAACCCGCGATCTATTGCTTGCTGAAGGAGCCGTTAAATTTTCCAAGTGGTTACGGGACCACAAACCGTTGATGGTTACCGATACGACCTTACGCGACGCACATCAGTCCCTTTTTGCCGCCCGTATGCGGACTTACGACATGCTTGCTGTGGCCGATTTTATTGCCCGCCGCTTGCCGGGTCTCTTCAGTTTAGAAATGTGGGGAGGTGCGACCTTCGATACCTGTATGCGTTTTCTGGGTGAGTCTCCTTACGAACGATTGCGTAAGTTGCGGGAACGCATACCTAACATTCTTTTTCAAATGCTCCTCCGTGGCTCAAACGGGGTAGGGTATGCCAATTACCCTGACAATGTGGTGCGTGAATTTGTCATTCATTCCTCAGAAGCGGGCATGGATGTATTCCGAATTTTTGACTCCCTTAATTACCTGCCCAACCTCAAGGTAGCCATGGAAACGGTTAGTGAGAGCACTAAATCATTGTGCGAGGCTGCCCTTTGCTACACCGGAGATTTTACCGACCCGAAGGAGGAAAAATATGTCCTTAAATACTATGTGGATTTAGCCAAGGAGTTAGAAAAAATGGGTGCCCATATCATTGCCATCAAAGATATGGCGGGTTTGTGTCACCCCACTGCAGTAAATCGGTTGGTCAAAGCCCTGCGCGATGAAATTTCCCTGCCCATACACTTTCACACTCATGACTCAAGTGGCATTGCCTCTGCCTCCGTACTCAAAGCTTCCGAGGCTGGGGTGGATGTGGTTGACCTTGCGGTATCGTCGATGTCGGGATGCACCAGTCAGCCTAACCTCAATTCCATTGCCCATGCCTTACGCAACGCTCCACGATCCACGGGGTTGGATGTCTTTGCTCTCAATGAACTATCCATCTATTGGGAGGCAGTCCGTCAGTATTACTCTCCCTTCGATACTTCGCCCCCTTTTGGTAGTGCAGAGGTTTTTCACCACCAAATGCCAGGTGGTCAGTATACCAACTTGCGCGAGCAGGCTACTGCCCTGGGCCTTGGCAAACGCTGGCCAGATGTGGTCAAAACTTATCAGGAGGTCAACCGGTTGCTTGGTGATATCGTCAAGGTTACGCCGAGCAGTAAATGCGTGGGAGATCTTGCTATTTTCCTGATCACTAAGGGGGTAAAACCCGAAGATATGGTTAATTTGCCGCCTGAGACTGGTTTTCCTGAATCAGTGATCGATTTGCTTTCGGGTAATCTCGGCCAACCTATGGGTGGTTGGCCCAAGGCGGTGCAAAAAGTCGTACTGGGCAAGCGTAAACCGATGCGTGGACGTCCAGGTGCATCGGCCCCCAAAATGGACCTTAAGAAAGAATTCTCCGCTCTTCAAAAAAAGATTGGCCGCAAGGCAACTGAGGACGATCTGTTTGCCCATTTGATGTATCCGAGTGTTTTTCAGGATTATCTCGGTTTTCGTTCCAAATATGGAGATGTTTCTGTTCTTCCCACCACATCTTATTTTCATGGGTTGGCGGTTGGTGAGGAAATTTCGATTGAGATTGAAGAAGGAAAAACCTTGTTTATCAAACTTCTCAATGTGGGAGAGCCCGATGAAAAGGGTGTGCGCTCTTTAACTTTTGAACTCAATGGAAAGGCGAGGACGACCCTGGTTGAGGATAAATCCGTCAAGGGCGATGCCAAAGCCCGCGAAAAAGCGGATCCTGCCAACCCGCTTCACATTGGTGCCCCTATTCCTGCCATGATAAGCAGTATTGCGACCAGTGTGGGTAAGGCGGTTCAAAAAGGTGATAAGATCGCCGTACTCGAAGCGATGAAGATGCAAACCACTCTTTATGCATCCACAGATGGCACGGTCGATGAAGTCCTTGTCCAAGTTGGGGAATCGGTTGAGTCGAAAGACTTAATTGCCAGACTGCGTACCTAATCCTACCCTGATTTTGTGAGGAAACTTCCACCCATCCTTTTCTTCGAATCCGTTTTGGCAGGAGTTTTTCTTTGTTTGTGCAATGCGGTTTTGGCACAGGACCTGATCATACCAGAACCTGCCCTGCAAAACGCCATTGCTCGATCCTTGGGTGTCAGTGAGCAAAGTTTGTCTAAATCTTTGGTTGAAAACAAGCTTACCCGATTACAAGCAAACGACCTTGAAATTCGTGATCTTAGCGGTCTTGAACATGCCAAAAATCTGGAATCGCTTGTTTTAAGGGATAATCTAATCGACGATCTTTCACCGATTCAAACACTTACCAAACTCAAGAACCTCGATCTCTCGGGCAATCGCTTGTATAATCTCAGCACTCTTGCCCCCTTGAAATCCACCTCTCTTCACATTCTTAATCTTTCCAGGAATCGCTTGCTTGGATTAACAGGAATTGAAAGTTTTCGTGCACTTGCCCAGCTTGATGTATCCAGTAATGCCCTTATTGATCTGGAAGGCGTGGGCAATTTAAAAGGACTGGTTAATTTGTATGCTCAGGGCAATCAGCTTGGCCGGGTGGAAGCTTTTGTGGACCGCAACCGCAATAAGGAATTTGACCCCGGGGAAAGCTTTAATGATGAGAGTGGTAATGGCAAAAGGGATACCGATCCATTGGTCGAGTTGCAGAGCCTCACCAGCCTTTCTTCCCTGCATCTTTATGATAATCGCATTTCAATCCTCGACCAATTAAACAACTTGCCCGCACTGCATACGCTCTTGCTTTCTGGCAACCTGATTGAATCAATTATGCCTTTGTCACGCTTGGAATCCCTGAAGATTCTTGCACTGGGTAACAACCGTATACACACGCTCGACGGTTTGGGTAGTTTAACCAAACTTGAGAGGCTGAACCTTTCTGAAAATCAAATTTGCGACCTTCGGATTTTGAGGGATCTTCAAAATTTAACTGATCTTGATTTAAACACCAACCTGCTTACGAGCCTTACTGATCTTTCCGCACTCTCCAATATTCATACGCTTGGTCTCTCCCGTAATTTAATCCGAGATCCATCCCCGGTCATTTCATTGCCTAAACTTCGCCGACTTACCTTAAGTTTTAACCAGATTCCATCCGACCGTCTTGCTTTCAAGGATCTTTTTCGGGAAGCTGAGTCCCGAGGCGTTTACCTAAATATTCGAAATCAGGCTCAATACCGTCCACCTGTAGACAGTCTGGTTCGTTCCCTCATTGGTCACCCACGATCAAATGTACACCTGGGCAACTATTTAAGGGAGCAGGGGTATGCCCGTTTTGTTGATCTTCTTCTCGATCCGAAGATTAAACCAGATGATTTCGACTTAGCATGCCAAGCGTGGGAGAAGGCGTTGAAATTTGAGAAATCAATTAGCTCAATTCCCTTTCCGGGAAATTAAACTACTTTGGTATTCTGTTTGCTGCTTATTTGTCGAAGTAAACCAGTGCTCCTAAAATTACCGACAGAATAATTCCAATCAGGTAGATCATGCGTATAGCAAACTTGTGAAAAGCATGGGAGCGTATCAAGCGATCCAATGTTTTTCGGTATTCGCGCTTTAAGCGCTTCTTAAAACTGGAAGATTCTGCGGGCAATTATAAATGAATGGAAAGATATTATGATGATCACCCTACAATATTGCTCTTGCTTTTCAAGTGTTGATTAAGGGGTTACCTTCCATCCTTTACAGGGTTG
>CALKMX010000106.1 GCA_938091675.1 uncultured Opitutales bacterium | reverse complement strand
GGTTCCAGGGGGGCATCGGTCAAATCGATCAGGGCTTGGTCCATGGTTATCCGACCAACCAGGGGATAGCTTTCTCCACCTATGAGCCCACGGGCTTTTCCACCACAATGCAGAGGGATGGCATCGCCATAACCTGCCGCGATCACCCCGATCCGGGAATCGCGAGCGAGTATTTTTTCGCACCCATAACTCAGGGAGGCTCCCTTGGGAAGGTCTTTGACCAGGGCGAGGCGGGAATGAAAGGAGAGCACGGGCTCCACTTCAATATCAGCAAGCAAACTGTCGCTCGGCGGGGAAATACCAAACTGTAACAGACCAATCCTTACCCCATTAAAGGGGGAACCATGGTGCATGGATTGCAGGCTGGATGAATTGTCTGCATGAACCAATAAATCCGGCCTCGCGGACAAAGCCGGCTGTATGACGGAGAGAAATTTATCCCGTTGATCTTCAGTGAAATTGCGGTCGTGGGGCACAGGGAAGTGGGTGAGTACCCCTTGCAGTTCAATTTCTGGAGCCTGGAGCACTTTTTGCAGAAGTATAGGGGCATGCTCCCACCAGCATCCCATCCTTCCCATGCCGGTATCTATTTTTAGATGTACGGGCAGGGGGGAGCCCCTTTTTTGTCCGAGTTGTACGAAACGGTTGAGTTCATCTTCGTTGGATAAACTGGGAATGAGGTTATATTCGAGAATAGCCTGGTCTTCTTCGCGAAGCAGGGGACCAAGGATAAGAATGGGCCAACCTGTGCCCATCTCCCTGATGTCCATAGCTTCCTTAACATTGGCCACGGCAAATAAATCCACCCCGGTCTGCATTAGCCGGGCAGCGGTCGGGTGGATGCCATGCCCATAAGCATCCGCTTTTACCACCGATATATACTTAATCCCAGCGGGCAGGGCGGAGCGTATACGGTTGAGGTTACGTTCCAGGGCAGCCAGATCAATCTCTGCCCAGCAACGCAAATTTTGCATAACAATAGAAATATCCCGCGGCTTCTATTTTTTAGCGGGAATAAACCCTTCCCACTTTTTAAAGGTCACAGGTTCCGGGGAGTAGGGGACAGGCTGTTCAGAAATGTGAGATACTGGGGACAGATCCTCTAGCCCCCGGATTTTCGATAGGTCATAGGGCAAAATCTTTTCTGGGGGTATTTCAGCGGAGATATGCCGTGGGCCCAGCAGGTGAAGCGAGTTCGGGTAGTCCTTCAATGCCTTATCTTCGGCAAGAATTTCTTTTTTCCCGACGGAGCCCGGTTTGCCAGACCGTACAAACCTTTTGCCCATGCGGAAGGGTGCCTGGATATACTCGGGCGGTTCTTCGGGTATCCCGCTTGCCAAGTCCAATGCATTGTACTGAAAGAGGGTAATTCTCCCCTTTGCCTCCCATATCATGGTTTTTACAAATGCGGCGGCAAGCCGCAGGCCCAGGGTGGAGCCCGGACCACAGCAGTAATAAAGGATGTCCACCGAGTTAAGGGTTTCGTCCCGTTCTTCAAATAACTGTCCTACTGCGCGGAACAACCCGTCCATTGCCTGGCCGGGGTCCGCCACCAGTTTTTCCCATCCATTGGCACTGGGGATACCAAGATGCAGCGGAGTGGAGGAGGCATCCACCACCAGGGTGAGAGGTCTTTTGGCTTCAGCCATCTTCTCTTGGTTTGGGCACGGAATAAAAATGGATTGGTTTTTAATACTGCCGGCGCAGGTTGGTGGGTGCGATCCCCAATTCTTCCCGGTATTTTGCCACCGTTCTGCGGGCAAGCTTGATATCGCGCTCTGCGAGCATACCCACGATCGCCCGGTCGCTTAGCGGTTTTTTGGAATCTTCCTGCTCGATGATCGAGCCAATGATTTCCTTCACACTGGTGTTGGATACGGCATCCCCATCTTTCCCGGAATATCCGGGAGTAAAAAAGTACTTAAAGGGAAAAAGTCCATGGGGTGTCCTCAAATATTTATTGGCGGTTGCCCGGGATACGGTGGTCTCATGGACCTCTATTTCCTCCGCCACCTGTGCCATGGTCATGGGGTGGAGTTTGGATGATCCGTGCAGGAAAAAATCCTCCTGCTTTTCGAGAATTTTCCGGGTTATCCGCTCGATGGTGTTTTGGCGCTGTTCAATCGAATTGATCAGGAACTTGCCCGCACGCATTTGGTTTCTGACATACTCTTTCTCTTTGGTAGAGAGGGTCCCCTTGGTGATTAATTCCTTGTAGGTTTTGTTCAGGCGCAAGCGGGGTACATAATCGTTGTTCAGATGAATCACCCATTCTTTGCCCACTTTTTCCACTTCTGCATCTGCTGCTACCGCCTGGTTGGAATCTTCAGAAAAACGCTTGCCCGGGGCAGGGTCCAATTCGGAAATCTTTTTCAGGGCATCGTGAATTGCCTCGGTAGTGTGGGAGAATTTTCTCGATAATTCAGGCACCCTGCGGCGTACCAGCAAGGGGAATTGCTCGGCAACGATCCGGTATGCCAGGGTGGTTTCCCATCCCCTTGCCTCCATTTGTTTAAGCAGGCAGTCCTGTAAATCTTTGGAGGCAATGCCCACGGGGTCAAAACTCTGCAATATGGTAAGGCCCTCCTGCAGATCACGCAGGGGAAGTTCCGAGAGCAAGCCAATCTCGGATAAAGGGGTGGTCAAAAATCCGTTCTCATCCAGGGAGCCGATCAAATATTCGCATGCTTTTGCCTGACCCTCCGTGGTGTCTGCCATTTTTAATTGATCCAAAAGGTGTTCCTGCAGGGAAGTCTCTGCCACCAGGGAGTCAAAAAAGAACTTTCGTTTTTCTTCCGCCTCAGAATTCCCAAGCTGTGCCTCGCCTTCATACTCCCGTTCATAATGCTCGCGCAAATCCTCCTGCATTTCCTGAAGCACAGAAAATTCATCGGAAAAATCCAGATCCATCAGGTCTTCCACCGGATCATCCCAGTCCTCCTCACTGTCCGAAACATTCTCTGCCGAGTCATCATTTTCCGAGGGGGAGTCGGCAAATTCGTCGTCCTGATCGTCCGGAGTTTCATCGGGGGAGAGTTCCAGTTCCTCGCCGTCCAGGCTTTCATCATTGCTGCCCACCTCTTCGAGCAGGGGATTGGTCTGGAGTTCCTCGAGAATGGCTGAGCGAAGCTCCAATGCCGGCACCTGGAGGATTTTGAGCGATTGGCGAAGTTGGGGAGCCAGAACCAGGCTCTGGGTCTGTTTCTGTACTTGCCTGAGTCCTTGAGACAGGGCCATGGTTAGACGGAATCCTTAGGGGCTATGCAATAATCGGTGGGGTTTCCTTGCGGTGCCACCGTATGGCAGCCTGTTCCCCATCCCGACTAAACAGATCGTTGGTGTAGGCCGCCAACTTTTCATTGGTTGGTCCGTAACCCTCCCCATAAATAAAACCTTCCA
>CALKMX010000105.1 GCA_938091675.1 uncultured Opitutales bacterium | reverse complement strand
ACCTTGCTTTTGGTCATAGGTGCCATGTTGATTGCTATCGTGCTCGGTGTTTTTTGTGCAATCTTTCTAGCGGAGTATGGAAAGTCCGGAAGATTCTTATCTCTGGTACGACTAGCCATTCTTAATTTGGCCGGTGTGCCTTCGATTATTTTTGGGCTCTTTGGATTTGGATTATTTGTAATCTTTCTCGACTGGAATGTATCACTCCTGGCGGGCTGGTTCACCTTGGCTTTTATGGTCTTACCGGTGGTAATTACTGCGAGTGAAGAAGCATTACGTTCCATACCTCAAGGATTCAGGGAGAGTTCCCTCGCTTTGGGTGCTACGAAGTGGACCATGATCAAAACGAGCGTTCTTCCCTACGCTATGCCTGGCATTCTTACCTCATCAATTCTGGGCGTAGCCAGGGCTGCTGGAGAAACTGCCCCCATCATGTTTACGGCTGCTTATGCTAAACGCTCAGAACTTCCATGGGAGGGGCTAGAAAACTGGACAGATTTTTTCTTTCAGGGAGTGATGGCACTTCCTTACCACATTTATGTGGTTAGTGCTAAGATTCCCCAAAATGCCTACACGGCTGATATGCAATACGGAACTGCTTTTGTCTTTCTCGTGTTGGTTTTGGGAGTGGCCAGTTTATCCATCCTTCTTCGCAACCGCTTACGTAAGAAATACCGTTGGTAACTACCTTTTTATCTATGCAAGAAACAACAGAACTTTCACCTGAGTCAGCCTCAGTTCTTCCTATTCATTCAGGAATTGATCCTACGATAAGCATTAAGAATCTGGACTTTGCATATGGAAGCAATCAGGTCTTGCATGGTGTCAGCTTGGATATCTACCCCCGGGAAGTAATGGCATTTATTGGGCCTTCCGGATGTGGGAAGAGCACTCTTTTGCGGTGCCTCAACCGTATGAACGACCTGGTGGATAACGCTCAGATTACCAAGGGATCCATTGAGATTCATGGGAATAATTTGCACGATCCATCCGTGGATGTAATCGAGCTTCGTAAAAAGGTTGGGATGGTCTTTCAAAAATCAAACCCATTCCCCAAATCCATTTATCAGAATGTAGCCTATGGTTTGCAAATACAGGGTGTCCGATCCAAAAGGAAAGTGGATCAGAAAGTGGAGGAATCCCTGCGAAAGGCTGCGTTGTGGGAAGAGGTAAAGGATCGTTTGAATGAGAATGCATATGGGCTTTCTGGTGGGCAGCAACAGAGGTTATGCATTGCTCGGACTTTGGCGGTTGAGCCGGAAATTATTTTGATGGATGAACCATGCTCCGCTTTGGACCCAGTAGCTACTGGTAGGGTGGAGGAGTTGATCCTCGGGTTGAAAAATGAATACACGATCGTGGTGGTTACTCATAATATGCAGCAGGCAGGAAGAATTTCTGACCGTACAGCTTTCTTTTATCTTGGAGAGTTAATCGAATGTGACTTTACCAAGAAAATTTTCATTAACCCTGATAAGAAGCAGACGGAAGACTACATCTCCGGGAAGTTTGGGTAGAATTTAATAAAGCTGAAATCCGCAACTGATTAAGACGATGAGTACCTACTTCGAGCATAACCTGGAAAATATAAAATCTAAACTACTTCTAATGGGCCAATTGGCCAGCGAGTCCCTGAGGATGGCGATAGAAGCCTTGGTTCAAGCAGATCCAGTTCTTGCCAAGAAAGTGAAAGAGAAGGACGAGGAAATCGACGAACTGGAAAATGAGATTAGTGATTTGGTCACCACTCATCTTTCCACTCACTCTCCCGTGGCTGCCGATTTGCGTTTGCTGGTAGCTACTATGAAAGTTAGCCATGAGATCGAGCGTATCGGGGACGAGGCCAAAGCCATTGCTCGCCGTTCCCGAAAAATCGCCATCAATCATTTTCATGAAATTCCTCAAATGGCAGAAGTTGCACAAGCAATGCTGAAGGATGCCCTCACGGTATTTGCAGAGTTTGATGAGGAAAGGGCGAAGAGTGTTTGGACGCGTGATCTTGAAGTGGATGAGTTGCATGGGGAAAACAATCGATCCTGCCAAAATATGGTGGAAAAGGATGCATCCCTGGCATCAACCGTATTTGAGACTCTTTTTATTTCCAAATCAATCGAAAGGGTTGCGGATCATGCAGTGAATGTCTCCAAGGAAGCTGTCTTTATGGCGACCAGTCGGGATGTACGCCATGCACCCGAGTATAAAAAGTCGGAACTTCGCAAAGAAATTTCATAAAATTAAGGTTGTCGGGCTGAAGTAATTCAGCCTGCTCAGCTTTTTGATGTCCTTTAAATGGCGCTTGCCAAGATAGGGAGCCAACACTCAAATTCATGGTTATTTCCATGAGTTCCAAAATCCGTATTTTTGCCGTCGATGATGAGGAAGATCTTACCGACCTCTTGCATTATCAGTTGGGACGTGAGGGGTATGATGTAAAATTTGCCAACAATCCTTTCGAGGCATTGGGTAAGGCACGCGACTTCAACCCTGATCTGATTTTGCTTGATGTTATGATGCCCGATTTGGACGGCTATCAGGTATTGCGGATGATCCGGTCGGATAATCTTTTAAAATCAGTACCCGTAATCATGCTGACTGCAAAATCAGAGGTGGAGGACCGGATCAAGGGTCTGGAGCGTGGAGCAGATGATTATATGGGCAAGCCTTTTGATTCACGGGAACTTGTCCTCAGAATAAACACGGTGCTCAAGAGAAGAACGGAGCGAAACGAAGAACCAAGCACCCGCCTACTGATGGGCAATTTACTGCTCGACGAAGAAAACCATAGTGTGACCATTGCCGGGGAGAAACAGGACTTCACCCTAACTGAATTCAAGCTACTTCATTATTTTCTCAAGCGGAAAGGCAGGGTGCAGACCCGGGATAATTTGCTTCTCGGGGTTTGGAAATTCGATGCCGAAGTCGAGACCCGCACCGTGGATGTACACATACGTAGGTTGCGTATGAAGCTGGAGAATTCGAACCTTGAGATTGAAACGATCCGTGGGGTCGGCTACCGATTACTCGAACAACTGGCTTAGGCTTTTACCGTGCCCCTACCTTATTTACTCATTCCTGCATTCATCTTGGTAAGTCTTCTTTGCCTATTTATCGGCTGGTCGATGGGAAAAAAGGGAAAGCACTCCTGGCCGGCTGCCTTGCCTGCCCCACGCATGCCCAAAGATGAGCAGGAGCGAAAGCGGCGCGATTTTGTGGCCAATGTTTCTCACGAATTGCGCACCCCGGTTTCCATCATCAAGGGATTTTCCGAGACCCTGCTCCAGGACTTTGATGAATTAGGGGAGGGGGACCGGAAAAAGTTTCTGGAAAAGATCCAACGCAATGCCGGACGGTTGCATGCTTTGGTCGAAGATCTGCTTTCCTTGGCCCGACTTGATTCTCCCTCGGCTGATTTCGGGAAAGAGCCTTGCGATCTGAGAAGCTTAATTAACCGGGCGGCGGATGATTTTAAGTCACGCAAGGGAGAGGAATTTACCAAATTAATCATAGAGATACCTCATGAGGAAGTTCGGGTGCAGGGAGATCCGCAGAGGTTACTCAGCGTATTTGAAAACCTTCTTGAGAACGCATCGGTTCATGCTCACGGGTTGTCCAAAATCGCAATCTCCCTGGAAAAGGATGGGGTTCATTGTATATGCAAAGTGGAGGACGATGGGCAAGGTATTGCGGAGGACGATCTGCCCCGAGTCTTTGAAAGGTTTTACCGGGTGGACAAGGGAAGGTCGCGGGAACGCGGAGGCACTGGCCTAGGGCTAAGTATCGTGCGGGAGGTGGTTGAGGCACACGGAGGCACCGTTCGTGTACAAAGCCAAAAGGGATCTGGCTCGGCCTTTCTCGTTTCTTTGCCACTTAGCTAATACTCTCACCTTATTTCCCTTCCTTACGAAGGGGTTATTCGCAGGGTTGCTAACATTAGCAGCAATAATTGTAACATAATTGTAACAATACTTACCCAATTGCGTAACGGCGGGATGATATGATCAAAAAATTATGAAAAAATCCCTTCCTCTTATTGCACTAACTATTTTGCTAAGCGGTGCGTCTTTATTGGCAGAAGTCAATGTTACCCCCAAAAGTAAAAAAATAACCGATTTGAAATTTTCCGGTCGTATCCAGGGTCAGTGGGATGGAATTGAATCAGACCCAACTACCACAACCGAAGATCGCAATCATTTCTACTTTCGAAGACTCTTTCTAGGTGGTCACGCCAAAATGGGTGACAATTGGGGCGGTGATCTTGTTTTGGATTTTGCGGCATCTCCAAATAATGAGGGTAGCGGTAAAGCCGACCAGGTGTTTATAGAGGGTGCTTCCGTATGGTATAAATCTGATGATGGTTATCGATTGGATATCGGGCAAAAGAAAGTTCCCTTCGGCTTGGAAGAGGTCACATCCTCAGCCAAAATGAAGACGATTGAGAGATCAGCAGTGAACCGACAGTTTGCGGAGACTCTCAAATTCAATGCCCGCTTTACTGGGTTATTTGGTTCCGGTAAACTTGCTGATACAGGACTTTCCTATGATGTGGCGGTGGTAAATTCAGGGCAAAATCATAACTCCAAGGATTCTGCCCTTAATCATGGCACATATGGTTATGACAATAACGAACTTTCTTACTACGGTAGGCTCTCCTATGAAGGTGATATGAATGAAATAAGCTACCTTGTTGGAGTTGCTGCTGGTGTTCAGCAAAATGACGACTCCAATGTTATCAAGGGATATGATGCCACCAATGCATGGAATATCTTTGCAAGAGTAGGAACCGATCCTTTTGAATTGGAAGCGGAATATATGACCGGAACTGCGGATACTGCAGAAGGCGATCATGATCATGAGGGATATTCCATTCAGGGTGCCTACATCATTGAACAGGAAAACAAAGGAGACTGGGAATTTGTATATCGTTACTCCATCGTTGAAGGAAAAGGCGATCAGGATTTGGTAAGTGCCAAGGAAATCATTCGCCGTGGGAACTTCACTAAAGATGAGGACGGTGGAGCCTGGGAATTAGTCGATGAATTCGAGCAGCATTACTTCGGAATTAATTACCTCTTTGATGGGCATGATATCAAATTCATGCTCGGATATGAAATGAATGAGTTAAAAGACACTGACGAAAATGGTGGTTCTGCTGATATGGATGGCTTCCGTGCCCGTATGCAGTTCCTTTTCTAGAACCATTTCTAAACTGCTGATTGCAAAACTTTAAAATATAAGATCATGGCAAATGTAACGACTTGGGAATTTATCGTGGGACTACTCTATATCCTTGGAGGTCTGGGAATCTTTCTTTTTGGAATGCGGGTGATGAGCGAAGGGATTCAAAAAGTGGCGGGGGAGGGTATGCGCCGGATTATGGCCAGTATGACCCAGAACCGTTTCTTCGGATTAATGACGGGGTTACTGGTTACCTGTCTAGTCCAGTCTTCCTCCGCTACCACTGTGATGGTGGTAAGTTTTGTCAATGCCCAGTTGCTCACGCTGATGGAATCAATCGGGGTGATCATGGGGGCAAACTTGGGAACCACCCTAACCGGTTGGATCATTGCCACCATTGGTAAGTTTAGTCTGTCCAAAATTGCCCTTCCTATCATCGGTATCGGGCTACCTTTGGTTTTTGCCACCAAACCAAAACTTAAACACACCGGTGAATTTCTGGTGGGCTTTGGTCTGCTCTTTTTCGGGCTTAGCGAGTTGAAAAATGCGGTGCCCGATGTCAAAAGCCTGCTCAAAAGTTCGGATCCGTCCGATCAGTTGCTGGTGCAAGACATTCAGGGAATGATCGAATACCTGAATAGTTTTGGATTTGGGTCAGTGCTCATCTTTTTGGTGATCGGAGTTTTCCTTACCATTCTGGTGCAGTCCTCCTCTGCGGCTATGGGGATCACCATCATTGTGGCGATCAACGGCTGGATCAATTTCGAGATCGCGGCAGCCATTGTGTTAGGCGAGAACATCGGAACCACTGTTACCGCCTGGTTGGCATCCATTGGGGCAAATATCAATGCCAAGCGTGCGGCCCGGGCCCATTTCATTTTCAATATTGCCGGGGTTTGCTGGATGTTACTGCTCTTTTATCCCTTCATCGGCATGTTGGATAGTATCATGCCCGGAGCCATATATTTGGAGGATGTTACCCGACAGGAAGCAGTCGCTTATATTACAGATTCGGGTGAATTGAATGGCGAACCGACAGATGATCAGATTGCCAAGGCAAAGAAAAGCATTGTGGATCACAATATTCCTCTTCACCTCTCTCTTTTCCACACTCTTTTCAACCTGACCAATATTTGCATGCTTATTGGTTTCACGCCCCAGTTGGGCCGACTGGTCGAGAAAATTGTACAACCAAAGACATTAAGCGGTAAGGCACCCAAGCCGGGCAGTTTGGCCTCTCTCCACTACGAGGGATCAGGTGTGCTTCCCAAAACAGGAGAACTTAATCTTGCTTTGGTGGAGGCGGAGATTAACCGACTCGCCGCCATTAACCGCTATATGTTTGAGGGTTTTGTCGAGGTCTTCGAAAGTCCGAATGAGGACAAGGGTAACCTGATACGGGAGCTTTCCGAACTGGAGGACAAGTGCGATGAACTTGCCTTTGATATTACCCAGACCTTGATTCATTGCACCACCGAGAGCCTGGCGGGGGAACGTGCCCTTCGGGTTGCTTCCCTGCTTCGGGTCACTGCGGAGCTAGAAGATATTGGAGATTGCTGTAATCGCCTGGTCCAGTTGGCTCATCGCAAGTACCGAAAAAACCGCGTTCTGCCTGAGGAGACCCTTCGGGAAATTAAGGTTTTCTCTGAACAGATCATCGATTTTATGGAGCTTTACCAGACCCATCTCGGGACAGAGAGCACGCCTCCCGATTTAACCAAGGCCGAAAGCATAGAGGACCGGAT
>CALKMX010000104.1 GCA_938091675.1 uncultured Opitutales bacterium | reverse complement strand
GGCACTGGGCGGAATGCCTCATCCTGTGATCGAGCAAAACCAATGCAGCCATCGCCTCAACAATTGGAACTGCACGGGGGAGCACACAGGGATCATGCCTTCCTCTCCCCATTAATTCGGTTTCATTACCATCCATGTCCACCGTTTTTTGTTTCTGTAAAACGGTTGCCGTGGGCTTAAAGGCTACACGAAAGTAAAGTTCTTCCCCGTTGCTAATGCCTCCCTGCACTCCACCGGAGCGGTTTGATGAGGTATGCACATTGCCATCCTTAGATTCGTAAGGGTCATTATGTTCAGACCCTTTTAGATAGGTGCCGGCAAATCCACTCCCCACCTCAAACCCTTTGGTTGCTGGTAAGCTGAGCATGGCCTTACCAAGGTCCGCTTCCAAGCGGTCAAAAACAGGGGATCCCCAACCAACGGGTAACCCCGCTATTCTACAAAGAATCGATCCGCCCACTGAATCACCTTCTTTCTTGGCATCGAGTATACAGCTTTCCATTCTTTGGGCTGTCTCGGAATCAGGGCATCTGGTTGGGGAGGACTCTACCTGTTCGAGGGAAGGGATACTTTCAATTGGTGGGCAGGTTATATTATAAATCCTCTCCACATAAGAACGAATGACTACCTGGTCGTAAGAGAGGATTTTCTTTGCGACTGCACCTGCTGCCACCCTTGCAATTGTTTCACGGGCAGAAGAGCGTCCACCGCCTTCATGATTCCGGTGACCAAATTTTGTTTGGTATGTGAAGTCGGCATGAGAGGGGCGAAACTTCTCCTTCATTTCGTCATAGGCTTGCGGGCGGGCATCTTGGTTGCGAACAAGCATCGCAATAGGAGTACCCGTGGTAAGACCTTCATATATACCCGAGAGAATCTCAACTTGGTCCGCTTCATCCCTGGGGGTGGTTATTTTGCTTTGACCCGGTCTTCTCCGATCCAAATCCGGCTGAATATCATTTATGGTTAATGGAAGTCTTGGCGGGCAGCCATCGATTACCACACCAATCCCACCTCCGTGACTTTCTCCCCAAGAACTAATCTTAAATAGTGTTCCAAATGAATTTCCCATTCAGTTTTTTAAGTATTTAATAACTAAAATGGCAAAAGGAAAAAGGAGGATCTTTATTTTGTTATTCTGCCCAAAACACAAAAATTCGTTGCCTTGCAGTTTAATTCTTGGAGAATGGTAGTTTAAGGTCGGGTCCCATGCGACAACGGTTGGAAGAACCCCGTCAGGTCCGGAAGGAAGCAGCGGTATTCGCAAAAGTTGTGTGCTGTGGGGTGCCTGACCTTTTTTGTGCTCAAAATTGAACCCAGTAAATGTGTGTTTGTCTTGCATGAAATGCCAAAGAAGCTCACAAATATTTCGGTAAAGAATGAACTCTAATTCCTACCAAGTAATTGCCCGAAGGTGGAGACCCAAACAGTTTTCTGAGCTTGTTGGGCAGGACCATGTTGTGCGTACTCTTGGAAATGCGATCGAATTAGGCAGGATTGCCCATGCATACCTTTTTGTTGGTCCTCGTGGAACAGGAAAGACCACATCGGCCCGCTTATTCGCAAAATCACTTAATTGGGAGAATGGACCTTCCCTAGAGGTTCCGGACGATTCCGAGATTGGTCAGTCTATTATGGATGGCAGGTGTCTGGATGTAATTGAGATTGATGGTGCATCGAATAATTCGGTGGAGCAGGTCAGGGATTTAAGGGATGAATGCCAGTATGCACCTTCCCAGTGCAGGTTTAAAATTTATGTCATTGATGAGGTGCACATGCTTAGCCAACAGGCCTTTAATGCCCTGCTTAAAACTCTCGAAGAGCCACCTCCACATGTGAAATTTGTTTTTGCAACGACCGAGTCCCATAAAGTCCTGCCAACTATCACCTCGAGGTGTCAGCGATTTGAATTCCGTTCCATTCCAACAAATTTAATTGTTAAGAAACTTACAGAAATTTGTGAAGTGGAGAAAATTGAGGTCGAAAATGACGCTTTGCACGCCATCGCCCGTATGGCAATGGGAGGGATGAGGGATGCGCAAAGCATTTTGGACCAGATGATATCATTTTGTGGAAAAGCAATTCAACAGAAGGATGTTTTGGAAGTTTATGGTTTGGCCTCCACATCACAGATCCTTGATTTAGAAAAAGCGGTCATTTCCGGAGACTATGATTTGATCTTAAAACTTACCGATGAATTTTCTCAAAACGGGTTAGATTTTTATCGAGCTTTATTAGATTTATCCGAAAATCTTCGTTCCAGTTTAGTTAACTCGTTGAGTAGTTCCGGACCCACGGTTGCACCTGAACAAATCGCCCGTGTACTAGATGAATTAAAGCAGGGGGAATCTCTAGTCCGGTCCGGTTTGTCCGAAAAGGCTAATTTTGAGGTCACTCTTTTCCGGGCAGTTGAAGCTGGACGGACCCGTTCAATTGACCAGGTTATCCGAAAGATCACCTCCGTAATTCCTCAGGAATCCAAAAAAAAAATTGAGTTTAAAACCGATCCCCAGATCACCGAACAAAAATTGACCAAGGATTTAGCCCCTGCTTCACGAACTGAAGAAGACATTCCAGCCCCCCTTGGTTCTCAATCAGATGAGTTGCCGGGTACAGATTCCTATACTTCCGACCCATCTACTCCCATTAACCCATCTGAGAAAAACAGTACGGAAACAAATTGTATTGAAACGGGGGTGGTAACTGAACCAGAAATGGATGATGCCAATCTTCGTCTCCAGGTAACAGATCCAGAAAAAATTCGTGCACGAATGGACACCTTACCGCCTGGTGTTAGGCAGATCGTAGATGAGAAATTTCGTGGTGAGTACTTTGCAATCGAGAAAATCGACAAGGGTAAACTAATCTAGTTTTTACTTACCAGGAATTTACAATTTTATATCGAGGATAGGTTCAAACTCGCTTCTTTGTATCCAGCCCTTATTCGATCCGGAATGGCTTCTTACTAAATACCATTTTTCTCCGGATTGACTGCGGTGGACCCGCGGTTTTCCGTCCTTATCAAGATCCAGCAGCAAGCTAGTTCCAGTTTGAACCGTAGTATTTGCACTGCTACCATTTCCTGCAAAAACCCTTAGGGGAATACCGCTGGTTTCATTACTGGTCGGCGATGAAGGATTTAGGACGATGACTTCGCGGTTAACGGTTAATGCTTCTTTTTGAGACTGGTTTAGACCCATAAAAAGTAAAGCTGTCCCTACAACCCAACCACTGAAGATTAACCATCTTCTCTTACCTTTAAGAGGAAGGCGAAAAAAAGATGCTATACAAAGAATGCCAGACCAAAAGAAAATAGATAACCCAATGAGCCAGGAGGTTTGAAATTGGGGAGAAAAGGAGGAGTCAAAAGAGGGTAGGTTATGTAGTTTCAAACCATTCATGTCCAGTGCAAGGGACAGGTTGGTCAAATAATCACGATTTTCTGGGTCGATCCAGATTGCTTTACGGAAATGAAGGATCGAACGGGCATAATCTTCTAGTTTGAAATATAGATTACCTAAATTTGCGTGAAGATTTGCCGAGTGTGCGTCCTTTAAGATGAGCAAATATATTTCAACCGCTTGTTCAAGATCTCCGGATGCCTCTGCTCTTACTGCATCATAGAATAACTTGTCTCTGGAATCCCCAAAACAAAGAGAAGTACCACAGGATAAAAGAAAAAACAAAAGTAAGAACCTCAGACTGATTGTTTTCATTTCAATTTCTTGAGTATTGCTTGGGACCGTTGAAAAGTGGATTCGATATTGGATGATCTGCTTGCTTCCCCTGCATACTCCAATTCATCACAGGTTTTTAAAATTTCAATTATTTCGCTTACGATTTCTTTCGAGTAGCCTTTTCTATTCAACAAACTGATAATTTCGCTGCTTGATAATGCAGAGGTGTTGGCACGGTTGCATGCAATTCCAACCCTTAGTCTGATTCTCCTTCGCGTGGCTTGGTGCAGTCCTGAAATATCTTTGTGCCTTAAGGCATCTTTGGCTTTGGATTCGAGTTGTTTTTCTCTCATTCTGCGGGCTTCCTCCCTCGGGTTGCGCCGCTTAAAGCGATAGATGATTAAGCCGATCAATATACCCAATGGCAAAAGTTGACAGAGCCAAAAAATAATTGATTTATGAGGGGTGGGAGTTGCCAGAACATTAATCCATCTGCCCGGTTCAGACTCAGTTTGAAGTAAGTCTTGGGTTGATTTGGTCACAGGTTGTCGAGCCATGTTTGAGGCAGAGATATCTGGGGCTAACCATTTCTCTCCAGGGTCGACGCGTAAACTATGAGAATTTGTGACAAGTGAATAATACTTTTCCTCTTCAGGATTAAAGTAGGAAAATGAAATCGGAGGAATTTCAATTAATCCAGCCTGCAAGGGTGTGATTATAAACTCGAAGCTTTGTGTTCCCTGCTGTTTGGTATTTTCATTCCCTTCAAAGGAAAATGCCGGAGGGCCAACCTTGAATTGTTCTCCAAAAGATAAATTTGGTGCAGGCATTGCTCCAAAATTTCCAGATCCGCTTATTTTACAGATTAAACGGATGGGGTCACCAACTGAGACCCGATCACTGTCCGCAATATTAGTTATGGAGAGATCACCAATTGCACCCTGGAAATTGTCCGGACGATTCAGGGTCGGTAATGGCCGAATTTCCAAATTTATGGGATCGGAACTGATTTTCAGTCCATCCTCTCTTCCAAACCCAAAGAAAGGATCATTAAAGAAAGGGCCTGAGAAGGGAGAATTTCGATTGTTTCTGACCCGAACCCGAATGGTGGAATCAAAGGAAATTGTGTGTTGCCCAGGTATTGTGCCGGTAAGACCAAAGTCCCATGAATAGACCGAATATGTCTTGTTAAATTTTATGACATTCCGCTGCTCTATCGGCTGCCCTAATTCTGTCATTGAAAACCCCGAACCCATCTTGATCGGAACTTGTTCGATTCGTGTAACGGGTAATCTGTCCCATAAATAAAGGCTAATTTTTGCATTTACTGTTTCTCCTTTGAAAAGATAGGGGCGAGGAGTGTTAAATTCTAAAAATGCAGCTTGTCGCAGATCCTGTTCTTGTTGGCGTTGTTCCGCTTCCCTAATCCTGTCCTGTTGATTGGGAGGAAGCACTTTAAGTACTGATTCGGGAACGAGGTATGAATTGTTCTCTACCTTGATCGGCCAGGCGGGAATGACAAAAGTACCCTGTTTTTCGGGAGTGACCGTAAAGCTCAACTCAAACCGCACGGATGGAACGCCGTTTATAAAAGAGGCAGACCTCAAAGTATGAGGAGGGGAAGAAAACCTAAGGCCTTTTACGGAAGGCATAGAACCCACTGGTCCTTGCTGGCTTCCATGAACAATCACTTTATAGGTTGAAGTTCTAGAACTGGTAATGGTGGTTGGATTGAAGGAGCTTTCGATCGTTATCTCACCATCGGACTTAGAATTACTACAAAGCAATAACAAGGTTATAAGAAAAGATGTAAGCAAATTCCTACTCATCAATAATCCCGTCCTGTGTTTTGGATTGGTGCAAAGACTTGTTCAACTTGTAATGGCTCGCTCTTGGATTCGGTTTCTTGGAGCAGTCTTTCGTAAAGGGCGTTTACATCTTCAGTGGTCTGGTCTTCCTTTTTATCTGAATTGTCTGATTCACTTTCAGCAGGCTGACTATCTTGACCCTTTTGGGGATCCGATGAATTGCTGGAGTTTCCATCTTGTTGAAGGCCAAAAAGTAGGGGGTGGGAAGATTGTTCAAAATCTACCCAGGTCAAATAAGCCTTATGCTCTTCGATGGGTCGCGTGATATTTGTTTCCTGATTGTCGGGCAATACGCAAACAGAGAACTGCCCCGGAGGTACCACTTGGGAGAAAGTTCCATCTTCTGCCGGTTTGAATGATGTTTCATTTTCATCAAATGATAAATTCCCATTTGTATCGATGAATATTGTGGCAGCAGCAGAGCCGGTCTCATTTGGGTCAATTTCAGAATTTGCGTTCGTGTCGTTCCAAACTTTTCCTTTGAGCATGGGTGCAGCCCTCCATGGAATCATGACCTGGTGATCACCTGGTTGATCAAGCAATATTAAGTGGTTTTTGATATTGGTTGCATCCATGGGAGGAGGTGGTGGAGGAAAAAGAGGTAGTAAGATATCTTGCTGGCTTTGGTTTTGGTCAGATAGAAAGGATGCAATTCGCAAGGATGTTGGGAAGGTTCCCGAAATCCATTCAAATGCAAAACGCCCCTTTGTGTCCGTACTAATATAAGGCTCTTCCGATTTATTGTGGTCCCCATTGCTGTCACGATCCCAAAAAACTGTAGATTTGAGGGATGGTTCATCTTTATCTGTACGGCCATTGCCATTAATATCCCTCCAGACTATTCCTTGTATTCTGCAAACCATGGATTCAATCCTTTCCTGAATTTGATCATTTAAGGAGGTTAAATTTTCCTCAGCCAAAGTATTTCCATCGATTGAATAAGCAGCAGAATAGAGCTCGCGTGCTTTTTCCCATGAGCTCCTAGCCTGATTGACATCCTGCTTGTCTAGGTAGCCATTGGTTTTCAAGTAATAGATATTACCCAAAGCATTGAGTGCCTTGGATTGAATCTCAGGAATGTTGGTTGATTTCTCTAAAGCGGTCTGGAGGTGTTTTTCGGCTTGATCAATCTTACCTGCCTCCAGAAAGGCTAGTCCGGCATTGAGGGATAAGAGTCCAATGCCATCTTCATCCAATTCGTCTGTTTTGGCTATTTGTGCAGCGTATAACTCGGCTGCCTTGGCAGAATCTCCCTGTTCGCTTGCCTCTTCAGCTAATTTTATATCATCTGGCTTCCAGCATCCTGAAAGAATGAGGAAAATAAAAAAGGAGCGGCTTACTAATTTAGTATTCACTTTTTTTAGCCGTCGAAGTTAATGATTCAGATAATAGAAAAGCTAGACCCAGCAAAATAAAAACCTGATACCTATCTATGGGCAATGCGGTTGAGAGTTGTTCCCGGAATCTCTTCTGCCCATAAGCTTGCAGCTCAGAAAAGACATGACCGATTCCCTCTCCGGTTGGGCCGATGGGTGAGTATTGTCCGCCTGTTGAGCGTGCAATATCACGGAGTGCTTTTTCGTCCAATCTGGTTATAACTTTTTTGCCCTGCCGGTCGGTAAGGAAATTTTGCGGCTCCTGTTCAATGGGGTCAGTAGGAATAAATGAGCCATCTTCAGAACCGATACCGATCGTGAAGATACGGATTCCTTGTTTTGCCGCCTCTTTTGCTTCCAATAATCCTTGGCCCTCCAAATCTTCACCGTCTGAAATAAGGATTAAAAATTTATCTGTGTCATCTGGAGAAAATGATCGTGAAGCTTCCTGTATGGGAAGAGCCAAATTAGTGCCCATTCGCGGAATCAAACCAACTTCTAAATCTTCAAGGCTTTTTGCAAAAGCTTGATGATCAAGAGTCAGGGGGCATTGCAAAAAAGAAGAGCCTGAAAAAGCAATCAGACCAAGCCTGTCGCCTTTAACTTTGGATAACAGGTTAGTAAGGGATAGTTTTACCCGCTCTAGGCGGTTTGGGCGTACATCTCTGGCAAGCATGCTTTTGGAAAGGTCTACCGCAATAAGTATATCTATTCCTCTAGGGTTAATTGTTCTGCTTGAGGTCCCCCATTGGGGCCCAGTCCATGCAAATAACAGAAATGCTATGCCGGTCAGGAACAAACAGGCTTTTAAAATTTGCCGGTTAGTGGAAAGGGCAGGGGTCAATTTATTAAGTAGTTTAGTAGCAACCAACTGCTTAATTTTCTGGTCTGCAATTTTCCGGCTATGCATATAGACGATGACCAGCAGAAGCATGACAACTGGAATGCAGTACAAAAGATAGGGCTGGGCAAAATGGTTCAAGGGATTGTCAGGTAGCGGGTTCGAGCTAAAATAAACTCCATGCAAAGCAGCAAGACGGAGAGTCCCAAAGGCCAAACATAGAGATCTTCAAAAAGGGCATTAACGCCCATTTCGACTTCAGACTTTTCAAGCCGGTCAATTTCATCGTAAATTGATTTTAGTGTTGCTTTGTCTTTGGCTTCAAAAAATTGGGCACCAGTCGTCTTGGCAATTTTTGCCAGAATTTCTTTATCCACTGGATAATCAGCAACCCGTACAATGGGAATACCATTTGGCCCCCGAAGAAGGTCCCGGGTCGATGAGTCGAATAAGTAAGTGCGTGTGCGCGTACTGGATCCAATCGCAATCGTATAGATTTTTATCTTATCCCCCTTGGCCCCGTTTGCATAGATGAGAGGGCTGTGCGGCGGGGCAGGCTCATCTTTCCCATCGGTGAGAAGAATAAGAATTTTTGATTTGGACTCCAATGGTCTTAGCCGGTTAATCCCTTCGGCCAAGGCGGATCCTAAATTGGTTCCTGTTTGATGAGTGAGCCCAACCCTCAGACGATCAAGGTTTCTTTGTAAGTGCTCCTTATCTAGGGTGAGTGCACTTACCAGATATGGATCCACGGAGAAAGCGACAAGTCCAATACGGTCGTATTTTCTTTGGTTTATGAACTCCTTGAGCACATCTTTGACAACATCCAGACGGGTGATTTCATCAGCAGTGGACTGGCTCATGTCTAGGGCGAGCATTGATGCAGACAAGTCAACTGCTAAAACGATGTCCACCCCACTTGATAAAACAGTTTTGGTGCTTCGGTCGAGCTGTGGTCTGCAAAGAGCAATAATAAGGAAAACAAAAGATAAAATACGCAAAGCCGAAGGCAACCAATTCCACCTTTTTGAGCTAATATTAACCTTATCGAATTGTAGGCTTAGGGTTGGGAAAAGTAGGGCAGGCTTTTGTTTGGCAACTTTGCTTTTTATCCAGGCAAGAAGGGGCAAAATAAGTAATAACCCACCCCAGTAGGGTTCACCCAAAAGCAAGCTGTCTAACCATTCCTTCATTTTTGGGGAAGACTTGTTTTTGGATTTAAATTTCCCTGGAGCTTCTGCCGTTGAACATCCAATTCATGCTGGGCTTGTTCAATAAATTTTCGGGCAGAAAGAAGAAGTTCCTCAAGTACTTTAGCATCCGATTGATCCGTTGAATATTTGATATGGTCCCCCTTGGACACAAAATTTTTTAAAGGCACCTCAAATTTTTTTCGGAGAAATGGATGTACGGCTACCTTCCTGATAAATTCCTCTCCAGTACATTCAAGTGCAGGAAGGTTAAACTGTTTTTCCACATAGAGGCGCAGGATTTCGGAGAGTCTGAAAATAAAAGGCTTGGCAGCGGGTCTGGGTGAAGTTGATTCTAATTTATCAAGTTGTTGGATTGCTTCGGTAAATGGATCAACAGGTACTGGTGCTTGGTTTGATATAACTTCCTTGGATTTCTTTTTCTTAAAAAAATAGAATAGACCGCAAAGCATAAAGATAATGAAAATGCATAGGATCCACCAAATATTTTCCTGAACCAACTCGGTAAGGGATTTGAAGACAGGCATGGGGCTATCCACAAGAAAATTGGGATCAAGCAAGTAGGGTTTGGTATTGGATATGGATGTCTCCATCAGTTTCTCCTTTTTTCCCGCACTTTAAAAAAGCTGAATAGCTCCTTGGAAAAGTCTCCATCAGTTGAAAATAAAAATTCATCAATTCCTCGTTTTTTTAGTTCTTTAGAAAAGTGCCTTTCTCGTCTCTCGTAGGAATTTTTATACTCAAGCCTTGTTTGGTTGTCTGAGGTATCAATAGTCAATAAATCCCCGGTTTCTGAATCCTCCATTGTAACGAGACCCACATTAGGAAGTTCACGCTCTTTGGGATCAAATATCTTTCCACAAATTAAATCATGCCGGAGCCTGGTTTGGGAGAGCTTATGAAACAAAGGATTTATAGCGGAATGTTCCTCAGCGGAGGATTTATGGGTGATAAGAAAATCTGACAGGAAAAAGATGACCGCCCGGCGCCGGGTCATCTGATTAATCATCTCTAATGCTTCACAAAGATTTGTGGACTTTCCGACAGCGGGTTTGAAGAGCACTTCTCTTAATATCCGTAATACATGTTTGTGCCCATTGGTGGGAGGGAGATAAAGCTCGGTTTGATCAGAAAATAATAGCAGTCCAACTTTGTCTCCATTTCGATTAGCGGAAAAAGCTAAAAGGGCAGCAAGTTCGGCAAGTTTTTCACGCTTACTCTTATTTTTTGAGCCATATCCTGTACTCTTCGAAATATCGACTGCCAGAAGGATGGTAAGTTCCCGTTCTTCCCGATACTGTTTCACATAGGGCACCCCAGATTTTGCGGTTACATTCCAGTCAATTGTACGAACTTCATCTCCGGGTTGGTATTCTCTTACCTCCTCAAAGTCGATTCCCTGCCCTTTGAAAGCACTGTGATAGGAGCCAGAGAAAACCTCCGAAACAAGCCTATTTGAGCGGATTTCGATTTGTCTGACCTTACGCAATATTTCGCGCGTAAATTCAGGGTCATGTTCGTTCATCAAACGAGCACAAAATTTACCGGTTACAATGTATTCGAATGAATCAACGAGATTATGGGACGGGCACCGTATCCAAAATCTTCTGGATTATCTCATCGCTGTTCACATTTTCCGCTTCCGCTTCGTAACTTACTATAATTCGGTGACGGAGTACATCGGATGCAATATCCTTGAGGTCTTGTGGGGTAACAAAGCTTCGTCCCTGAGTGAATGCCACTGCTTTAGAGGCAAGGGCTAAACTAATCGTAGCCCGGGGGGAAGCGCCAAAACGGATAAAAGCTTCTATTTCTGAAAGACCGTATTCTGCTGGTTTTCGGGTAGCGAGCACAAGATCCACCAGGTAACCTTTTAATTTTTCATCCACATAGATTTGATCCACGAGGGAGCGGGAACGAAATATTGTTTCTGCATCGACTACCGCATTGACTTGATGACTGACAGATACATTGGCATTGGCATCCAATATCTTAAGTTCTTCTGATCGTTCTGGATAATCAACGATAAGCTTAAGCATAAACCGGTCCATCTGAGCTTCTGGCAAGGGATAGGTTCCTTCCTGATCAATCGGGTTTTCGGTCGCGAGTACTAGAAAAGGGGAGGGGAGAGGAAAGGTTTCATCCCCGATGGTTACCTGTCTTTCCTGCATTCCCTCGAGTAAGGCACTTTGAACCTTGGCGGGCGCACGATTGATTTCATCAGCCAGTAAAAAATTGGTAAAGATAGGACCCTTTTTGGTGGTGAATTCACCTTTGCTCGGGCTGTAAATTAAAGTCCCAATAACATCGGCTGGCAAAAGATCTGGTGTAAACTGAATGCGTTTAAACTCTCCCTTAATGCATTTTGCCAATGTTTTAACTGCTAAAGTTTTGGCAAGTCCAGGAACCCCTTC
>CALKMX010000103.1 GCA_938091675.1 uncultured Opitutales bacterium | reverse complement strand
GTACTTCTTTTTGTAAACAAGATTTGAGAAAAAGGTAATGTAATTGATCGAAAGAGGGGATTTCAATATCGTGTGCGGATGATTTTTATTCGCGAGGTTACCCTGTCTTTTGGTCACAAGAAATTGTTTAACGAAATCTCGGAAACGATTGGTCCGCGTGACCGGATCGCCCTGGTCGGGTCCAATGGTTCCGGGAAAACCACCCTTTTACGCATGCTGATGGGGGAGGTGAGCCCCGATGACGGAGCCATCGAAAAGCCAGACTATGCCACGGTGGGGTATTTGCCCCAGGATGGGGTGCATGCGTCCGGCGGGACGGTTCGCGAAGAGGCGGGCAAGGCCTTTGCCGGAGCCTCTGAACTGCGGGCAAAACTGGATGAGGCAGAAGCAAAGCTGGCCGAACTGGACCCGGAGGATGAGGAGTTTTACGACCTGATTGATTTGATGGGTGGCTGGGAAACCCAACTGTCCAGCTTCGAGCCTGAAAAAATGAACTCGAGAATCGAAAAAGTTCTCATGGGGATGGGCTTTTCCAAGAGTGATCTGGACCGCCCGGTGGATGAATTTTCCGGAGGCTGGCAAATGCGCATTGCCCTGGGCAAGCTGCTCCTGCAGGCACCATCTCTTCTCATCCTGGACGAACCGACCAACCACTTGGATGTGGTTTCCCAAAACTGGCTGGAGCACTACATGAAAGGATACCAGGGATCGATCCTGGTGATTTCCCACGACCGGGCATTTTTGGAAACGGTGACCGACCGGACCATGGAATTAAAGCTGGGAACCCTCAACAGCTACAAAGGCAATTACACCTTCTATCTTAAGGAAAGTGCCGCCCGGCTGGAGAGACAGCGCAAAGCATACAACAACCAGAAAAAAGAAATCCAGAAAGAGAAGGAATTTATCAACCGTTTCCGTTCCAATGTGAAGAAAGCTGCCATGGTGCAGAGCAGAATCAAGGCATTGGAAAAAATGGAAATTGTGAAACCCGAGGCAGAGGAAAAGAAGATTTATTTTCGGTTTCCTCCTTCTCCGGCAGCCAGCCAGAAAGTGGTCGAACTTCATGGAATGACCAAGGCGTATGGGGATAATGTGGTGTTTGACGGGCTTGATCTACGGATTGATAAGGGGGACCGGATCGCAGTGGTCGGAGTCAATGGAGCGGGTAAGTCGACCCTGGCCCGGGTGCTTGCCGGGGTGGAGCCATTCCAGCAGGGCGAACGGGACATGGGGGTAAATACCGTGATCGGATACTTTGCCCAGCACCAGGCGGAGGAACTCAACCCGGCGAATGAAGTTTTGTCCGAAGTGGAAGAGGTATGTGAAAACAATCCCGATTCCAATCCCCGGGCAGCCCTGGGAGCTTTGCTCTTTAGTGGAAATGATGTGTTTAAGAAAACCTCAGTGCTTTCCGGGGGCGAACGAAACCGGGTAGCCCTGGCTAAATTGTTGATGAAGCCGTGTAATTTTTTGATTATGGACGAGCCCACCAATCACCTGGATATCCGCAGCAAGGAGGTTCTTCAGGAAGCTTTGAATCTGTTTGAGGGTACTGCCCTGATCGTCAGTCACGACCGTTCATTCCTCGATGGGGTGGTCAACAAGGTGCTGGAGATTTCCACCCGCAAGGCGATGATGCTCACCTGCAATGTGACTGAATATATGGAACGCCTGGAAGTGGACGAATTTTAATTTCCGCAAAGGTTTTCCTTAGTGCAAAAATTTCAGTACTAGAAACCCGCCCACCAGTAATAAGCCAAACACCAGGGCGAGCAGGTTGAAGTGCTGGTCAATTTTTTCTTTCATTGGTTCGCCAAATTTTGCCACCAGTGCAGCGACCAAAAAGAACCGGGCCGACCGGCTGACTGCGGAGGCGAGCACGAACGGGCCAATTGCCATGCCGAGGACTCCGCTGGCAATGGTAAATATTTTGTAAGGGATGGGAGAAAACCCTGCGAGAAAGACCAGCGGCCAGCCCCACTCCGCATACCATTCCTGGATCCGGGCAAATTTCTCTTCGGTGAAACCGGGAACATAATCAAAGAACAAGGGGGCGATCCCTTCCCAGGCAAAGGCACCTATGGCATACCCTGCCAATCCGCCAAGCACGGAAGCAACCGAACAGATCAGGGCAAAAGTGAAGGCTTTGCGTAGACTGCCCAGGCAAAGGGGGATCAACAATACATCCGGTGGGATAGGAAAAAAGCTGGCCTCTGCAAAAGAGAGCAGACCAAGCCAGAGACCGGACAGTTTTCGTTCCGCAAGGGAGAGGGTCCAGTCGTAGATACGGCGGAGTGGGTTTTTGTTGTTTTCCATAATCAAAATAAAGCTCAGGACGGTTCAGTCAGGTGCAACTTTGCAAGGTAGGGAAGTTCCCGGTAACGGCCGGCATAGTCCAACCCATATCCGACCACAAATTCATTGGGTATGGAAAACCCGATCCAGTCTGCCTGGAACCCGTTGGCCCGTCTGTCTGGCTTGTCCAAAAATACGCAGGTCTTGAGGGATTCCGGGTGGAGAGCAAGAATCTCCCGGGTGGCTTGCTCCATGGTGTTTCCGGTGTCGAGGATATCATCAACCAGTAAGATATGCCTGCCCTGCAGATCCGATTTTAAACTTCCGGTGATGCGGGGAGCAGATGCTGGGCGTGTGGAATTTCCGTAGCTGGATATGCGCAGGCAATCCAACTGGGTGGGCACCTGGAGTAAGCGCAATAGATCGGCAGTGAAAATGATCGCCCCGTCCAGTATGGAAACAAGCAGGATCTCCCTGCCTGCATAGTGCTGGTTGATCTCGTCCGCCAAAGTTTCCAGGCGTTCTGCAATCCGCTTGGCAGAAAGAAGTTCGACTAATTGATTGGGCTCACTCATGCCGCTTGGAGCAGTTGATCAATGCTGGACTGGGCGGAGGATGCATACCCTCCGCCAAATAAATTAAAGTGGTTGAGTTCATGGTAGAGGTTGTACAGGACCTTACGAACACCGAATCCGCGATCCAGCGGATACTCGCGTTCGTAGGCATGGTAAAAGGCATGGGAAAACCCGCCAAACATGTAGGTGAATGCGAGGTCTGCCTCCCGGTCACCGTAGTAAGATGCCGGGTCAAAAATAAAGGGTTCCCCGTTTTTGTCCTGGCTGGCATTCCCCCCCCAGAGATCTCCGTGCAGCAGGGAGGGTCGGGGGGTGTAGTTGGAAAAGAAGGAGGATATGCAAGCGAGTAAATCCTCGGAACCTTGAAATTTTCTGCCTTTCTTTTCCGCCAATCTAAACTGGTGGCCCAGGCGGTGGTCCCGGTAAAATTCAGGCCAGTGGTCATGCTTTGGGTTGGGCTGCGGAGTGGCCCCAATGCAGTTGTCCACCCCCCAGCCAAAATGGGGCTGTTCCACCTGGTGCATTTTGGCCAACTGGGCACCCATTTTTTCCTGAGACTTGGAGGATGAGCTTCCTTCCTCTATAAATTCGAGAACCAGGAATGCCTTGTCCTGGGCCTGGCCGTATGCAATGACTTCAGGAGCCCGGACCGATTGGGTGTCACGAATCTCAGTGAGTGCACGGGCTTCCGCCTCAAAAAAAGCTAGAAAGGAGGCATGGTTTTGTTTCAGGAAATATTCCCGGCCATCCTCCCCGGTAATCCTCGAGGCCTGGTTGATGCAACCACCCCCAAGGGAAGTGGAGGATCGGTTATGAAATGGCCGGCCGGTGGAATGTGAGATGGCCCGATCAATCTCGCTCATGGGAAAAAGGGTGGGGCTAACCGATTTCTTTTTCCAGATGATCAAGCAGGCGGACACACCCGTCATCGAGTAAGTCCAGCACCTTCTCAAATCCAGAGGGCCCGCCATAGTAAGGGTCTGGCACCTCCCGGTCGGAAGAACTTACAAAGTCGCAAAACGGACGAATTTTCTTTTTGAGGGAGGGATCGGGGGCCAGCTTGCTTACCTCCGAAAAGTTGAAGTCGTCCATCGTCACGATCAAATCAGCCTGGTGGTAATCCTGATCATTAATCATCCGGGCGGCACCGGCAATGGTAAGGTTTCTTGCCTGGGCTGCCTGCCTCATCCGCGAATCCGGGGGATTGCCCTGGTGAGAACCGATGGTTCCGGCAGAGTCACAACTGATTTTCTGGCTGAGTCCGCGTTCATCCACCAATTTTTTAAATGTGCATTCAGCCGCGGGAGAGCGGCAAATATTTCCCCAACAGACAAACAAAATATGCATAGGTATAAAGGATGTGCCAACGAACACCGGATTTGACAAGGAGTAAACCCTCCGATGTTGGCTCATGGCATGGCTTGACTTTCGGGATGGTGACCATTGGATACAGGAACCTTGAAGAAATCTGTTCTTATATTTGGTTGTGGATACATTGGCCTGGAGCTTTCCCGGGTTTGTCTGGAAAAGGGCTGGTCGGTGTCTGCTTTTACCCGTAACCAG
>CALKMX010000102.1 GCA_938091675.1 uncultured Opitutales bacterium | reverse complement strand
CATTCCTTTTTCACTTCGCAAAGAATTACATGGCAGTCTTTTTCTTTCAGGTACTCCAGTAACTCTTCGAGAGCTAAAACAGTGGTGGCATCCATGTGGTGGGCATTGAGCATTTTTAATACGAGGACCTTTTGCTTGGGGTCTTCTCCCACCCGTCGGATTTGTTCATAAAATAAATCGGCTGCAGCAAAAAATAATTCACCTTCCACATGAACGATAAAGACCTCGGGCTCGGCCCGTTTCGTAAAGACGGACGCTTCGGCAAGGGTTCCTTCTTTGGTGTAACCATACTCTACCAGCTCGGGTTGTGCCACCTTTCTCAAAAATAATAATATAGAAGTGATAACTCCCGAAAAAATCGCCAATTCCAGCGAAAAAAGAAGACCCACAATCATGGTGACCGCAAATGCAAATGCGTCGGATCTGGTGGCTCGGGTCACCGTTTTAATTTGACGGAATTTAACCAGGGATAAGCCGATAAAAATAACCAGGGTTGCCAAGGAGCAAATCGGCACATACCGAACGATGTCGTTGAGCACAAAGACTCCAACCAGAATAATTAGACCAGTCACCAGATTGGCCAGGTTGGATCTAGCACCGCTTGCCACACTAAGGGTGGAGCGGGTGAGTGAACCGGACGCTGGCATACCCGAAAAAAGGGCACATCCAAGGTTGCCCATTCCTATGGCAAATGTTTCCTGGTTTGTGTCAATCCGGCCACCTGCCCTGGCCGACAAAGATTTTCCGATCGACAGGCCTTCAAGCAGGCAAAGCAGACAAACCGCCAATGAGGTTGAAAGAATCAGGGGCCCATATTGCCAAATCAAGTCAAGGCGGGGAAAAACCAGCAGATCATGACTAAGTGAAAAGTTTTCCAGACAAATTACAGACAGTCCAAAACCTTCCATAAAATATCCTGCAATGGAAGAGACAAGTAATGCACCTGCAACACTTGGAAATGCGGGTGAGCAGAACTTGAGCAATAAATAAATAGCAGCGGTGATTCCACTGAGTATGACCGCGGGAAGAGAGATTAGATCCAAATGGGTTGTAAGGAAATAAAGGATACCAATAAAGTTCGAGGGTGGTGCTTCATCCGCGGTGGATATTCCCAAAACATGACGCCCTTGATTCGCAACAATTAGACAGGCTGCAGCAGTTATGTATCCGGTAATCACCGTCCTGGACACAAACTGCACAATGAAAGAAACACGAAATAAACTAGCCACTACCAGAAAAATTCCAGACATCAAAAGAATGGAGGGCAGGAGCAAGAGGGCTGAGGGCGTGGCCAGCCCGTTTTGCCCAATAAGCCCAACTCCCGCAAAGGCACCAAACAAAAGAACTGCCGTGGCGTTAGTCGGCCCCAGTGTGATAAATCTTCCCCCGCCAAAAAGACCGCCCATCAACGCGGCGATTGCCGAACCGAGAAGCCCGTAATGGATGGGAAGCCCGGCGACCAATGCGTAAGCCATACCTTGGGGAATTGCCAGCAGGGCGACATTCAACCCGGCCTTAAAATCGCTACCAGTTACATTTTGAAAAACCGATACCCGTAAACCCGGCACCGTGGGAATAAATAAATTTTTCCAGAGACTAAAATGCTTCTTCTGCATTTTTTTAAAGAGATCGTTTGGTGCCAGCCCCGCTCGGATAATCAGCCCAATTATTGGGTCGCACGGTATAAATTATAAGAAGACTTACAGGACATCCAAAGCAGGGTGGAGTCCTCAAATGCTTTTCTGCTCTCCAGGGCCAACTTTTTAATTTTATCGAACATATCAATGCGTTGCGTTTTTGTTTTCAAAATCGTGGCATTGGAAATGTGGTCAAATGCAGCTTGTTGCAGCTCCTTTTTTTGCAGTAACAATTCGGACACCCTCTCCTTGATTTTTTCAATGGCAGAGATTACCTCCTTTTCCAGTTCTTTGCTGTTTGCCATGATATTTTTTTCCACCTCATTGCGGGTAAATTCGTTCAGGGTACTGTCAAGACGCATGGATTTTAACTGCTCAAGTATATCGGCCAACTGAGTAACCTGCCCGTAGTCGCGGATTGGGGGAATATGAAAATACTCTTCTGGGTTTAATTTGGCTTTGTGGATTTCATCAATCCGTAAGAGGTGCTGTTTGAACTGATTAACATCCTCATCGATCTGCATAATTTCGGATCGTATGGCCATCACCTCAACACTTTCTTCCGAGCTGCCTGCGATTTCCTCCTGTATCGTGATTTTAAGGTCTTCCATTTGTGATTCTAGATCTCTGCATTTTTCAAGTTGTTGGGAGAGGCTTTGGGGTGCCGGCGAATCTGATGTTTCCGAATGGAGGAGGTTATTATAATTTCGGATGATTAATTCCGATAGTAGGTGAGCGGCACGGGTTGAATGTCCCTTGCATATTATTTCTAAGGTTTTTTGGGATCTTTGCCGGAACGAAATCAAGGAGGAAAGAATTTCGACTTCATTTCCCACCAATAGTTCACTGGTAAATGGCCCCAGAATAAGATCTTTAGCTACCGGACTTTTGCTCAGGTCGTCAAGCAGTCCGAGATAAAACTTTTCTGAATCAAGCACTTCCTCGTGAAAAGAAATCGCATAGTCTTCCTCAATGGCAGAGTCCAGCATTACCAAGACCTCAGCCCAGGTGGAGGTTGAATTTTTCTCCCCGTCCAAGGGGCTAACCTGAGGCGTTCCTTGTTTATTATCAACCAGTGTGCCGAGGGAGGACTGTGCAGTTTCATTTATTTCGTCTAAGAAAGAAGCATAAAAAAATACCGCTATGCTCAAAACAATTAGAGCGATACACTGCCAAGGCTGCATAAATATTATCAAAACTTAGAAAGTTCCTCTTGGCAACCATACGGTTAAGGAAAATTTCATCGTCATTGACTAATACCCCAAACCTCATTCCATTAAAAGGGTGTCAGACAATTCCATATCTTTTGAATTTTCTCAAAATTTGGTAGGGGTTCAGAAAAACCTTTATTCCTTTATCTTGAGTTTATTGCCAAACCGTTCGGACGCGGAGGATGTTTTGCAGGAAACCAATTTAATATTATGCAAAAAGTCGAAGGAATATGATCCTGCCGGGAATTTTCGTTCCTGGGCATTCAACATTGCCAGGTACCAGGTGCTTGCACATTTGACCAAAAAGAAAAGGAGCAAAATTTATTTCAGTAATGAATTGGTGGAGACATTGGCCAGCGAGGAAGTGGACATCCGCAAGCAGCAACTCACTCAAAAGGCACTGCAGATATGCTACGATTTACTTCCTGAACATATGAAAGAAATTTCCCGCATGCGTTTCAAGGATGATCTATCAATGAAAGAAATCTGCAAACAGCTAAACCGTCCGATTGGTGCAATTTCGGGTACGCTTTTTCGCATACGCCAAAACCTGATCCAGTGCGTACGTTTAAAAATTCCCCACCTGGAAGCAGACAACGAATTCTGAAAAAGTAAACTTTTTGGTATCATTTTGTGAATAAGTGCTAATTAAGCACAGATACCCATAAAATGAAAGAATGCACAAAGGAAGAACTTGGCCGATTAACTTCAAAGTTATTGGACGGTGTGATTTCTGAATCAGAACATAGCAAGTTATCAAAATTGTTGGAATGCTCATCTCATAACCGCCAGGCATATCTTGAGTATATCAACCTTGAATCTCTTTTGCATTGGGAGTCCAGTGAATCGCAGGCGGAGAAACCCGCAGACCAAAACTCAAACAAGCTGGTTATCTTCCGTTTGCCCATTTGGGCTGGTTCAATTGCCGCAGTTTTCTTGGCGATGACTGCCATTTGGTGGACCTATGATCAGGGACAGCCCGACCAAGCTATCTCTTCGACTTATGAACCCCAGACGGATTTTACCACAATTGAAAACATAAATTTGTCCCCAGCCAATATCTCGTTCCCCGAGAGTGTAGGCACGCCCACATTTCCCCAAAGAAAGTTTCTGCAGTCTGACAAACCTGGTTTGCAGGAGAGGTCCATCCGGGCGATCAATATTCTAGAGGTTGAAAAAAGTTCCCCACCTGAAGGTGTATTGGAGTATTACGGACCGGTTAAGCGTTTAAACTTCATTCATGCTTTGCTTACTCCTGCGGAGAATGGAATTTTGCCAGCATCAGGTACGAGCATGATGGGTTTTGAAAAAATGTCTATCAGTGTAGACAGTCAATCGGCTCAAACCGAAGAATTGGTACAGGTTCTGGATATCAGGGAGGCCATTAAGGGTGCTTCTGTGAACACTAAAACAAAAATATTTGCTGCAGTTAAATTCAATCAAAGCTTTGGTGATTCTCAGGAAGGTGCGGAATTTGGCATTACTTTGCAGGCTTTCAAAAATGAGCAAAGCCTATCTCCCACCGAATTGATCCGCACCGACCAAAAGGTTTTTGCCGACCGGGATCCAAGCACTTGGAATGAAGTAAGTTCAGAATTGGAAATACCTGTTGATGCCGAGTTTGTCGTGGTTTCGTTAACCGCACGCAAACATGGCCCCGATTCTTTACTTGCCAATACCAGTTCTTACTACGCTGACGATCTGGAACTTCGTTTATCTTTGGATAATCAAACCCAAGTGGGCCCGATTTAGTTTGTTTCATCGCTGCGGCTGCCTAGATGTTGGCATTGGGCATTAAGTCGTTGTTGACTTTAATATAGGTAAACCCAAAGGGTTGGGGTAATGAAGATTATTTCCTTTTCCCTTTCTCTTATCCTTTTTTCAAAACTTTCAGCTTATGGTGCAGATTGGCCAACTTATGGTGGTCCACAACGCAACCATTTTACTGATGAAAAATCTTTACACTTAGATTGGAAAGATGAAGAGCCTGAAATTCTATGGAAGCTTGAGGTTGGGCTTGGATTTTCCTCGGTGGTGGAGGTGGCTGGTTTGGCTTACACGCAGGGCTATAAAGATGGCCAAAATACTTTATTCTGTGTGGATGCAAGAAGCGGAGATGTCAAATGGACACACTCTTACAGTTCGGCATTGGGGGATAAGTATTTCCAGGGAGGAAGCAGGTCCACCCCAACGATTGCAGGCGGAAAGATTTATTTACAGGGCCATGAAGGCCCCCTTTTTTGCCTGAATGCCAAGACGGGTAAGCTTATCTGGAAAACCCATTTGGTAAAAGATTTGGGTGGGCGTTGTCCGACCTGGGGATATGCCGGAGCTCCCCTGTTGCACAATGGAAATGTGGTGGTGCAGACCGGAGGGCTAGAAGGGTCTCTGGTTGCCCTCAACGCGGACACGGGCAAAGAAGTGTGGCGAGGCGGAAGTGCGGAAGCCGGCTACTCAAGTCCTTACATTAGAAAAGCGAACCAAAGTGAAATTGCGGTTTTCAATCAAGCCGGTTTATCCATTCACGATCGATTAACCGGTAAAGAAAAAATTACTTACCAACACCGAACGAGGTACGAGGTAAATGCGGCACAACCGCTGGATCTTGGAAGCCGGATTCTAGTTGCCAGTGGTTATGGGAAGGGGGCTGCTTTGCTGGATCTTACCAACAACCAGCCCAAGGTAGTCTGGGAATCAGATAGTGTGGCATGCCAAATGGCCAGCCTGGTTTATCTCGATGGGCACGCATATGGAATACATGGCCAGACAGGTGCGAATGCGAATCGTGCCACCCTGTTTTGTCTGGAAATAAGTGAAGGAAGAAAAGTTTGGGAGGAGAGAGGATACGGTGTGGGAACTTTGATTTTAATTGATCAAACGCTTGCTGTGCTAAGCGACCGCGGCGAGCTGGCACTGGTAGAGGCTACCCCAGATGCTTTTAATGAGCTTGCCCGATTTCAGGTAATTGGGGGAAAGAATAACTGGACTCCACCCACCTATGCAAATGGTCGTATGCACTGCCGTTCAAGCAGTGGAACCTGGGTATGCCTGGCAATGGGTAAGCGTTAGCAGATAAATTAGCTTTTATCCAACCGAGCGTGTTTGACGTTAGCCAGAGTCAGGTTAGCAATTTAGTACAGTCTTAAATACCATTTCCTCCAGGTTTATGAAATCTATCCCACCTCTCATTTCGCTTGTAACCGTCTTGGTCTTGGTAACTTCCTGTATCCGTTTTGCTTCACCTAAGCAAACGACCATCAAGGCGACCAGTACGGTACACTTGGAAAAAAAGTCAGCCAACTGGTTATTTGCCCGGGGTGATCAGGGTATGGGTGTCTCGACTGAAACCGGGCTTCCTGATGAATTGAATGGGAAAACCTTATGGACTTATGAAATCCAGGGCGGAGGGATTCCTGTAGTTGCGGGAAATAAGGTTTACCAATTTGGATATTATGGCAGCGGTGAGGGGGTTGAGGAAAGCCTGACCTGTCTGGATATAGATAGCGGAGAATTAATCTGGGATAAGCGCAGACAGGACTTTATCAGTGATATTGTTTATGACCGGTACGGGGTCGGGTCGGCTTGTGTGGATGAGCAAACAGGCAATATTTTCTTCCAGACCAGCCCGGGATTGCTGGCCGGATTTTCTCCGGATGGTTCTTTGTTGTGGGAAAGGTCTTTGATGGAAGAATTTGCCCGGTTGACTTTTCCCAATGGCCGGACAGGTGGACCATGCGTGGATGAAGGGCTCTTAATCTTACATGCAATCACTGCCAATTGGGGAACGAATGGCCCGGCAAGGGACAGGTTTTATGCGTTTGATAAAAATACCGGCGAATTGGTCTGGACATCCACCCCTGGTACCACTCCGCAGGATAGTTCCTTCTCCCCGCTCGTATTTGAGGATCTGGAGGACGGACGGCGAGTCTTTTACAGCGGTACTGGGTGCGGGCATGTGGTGTGTATAGATGCCAGGACCGGTCAGCCTTTATGGCGGTTTAAAATGTCCCATGGCGGGGTAAATGCCGGGGTCGTCCTCTATGAAGACTTGGTGATTGCGGTTCATGGAAAAGAAAACACAGATAGCTCAAAGATTGGCAGAATGGTGGGGATCCGAAAGCCATTCAATCTGCCTAAGATCGGTGATCCGGTTTTGGAATTAGACATGGAAAGCGAAGCCTGGAGAAATGATGAGCTTGAATCATTTACAAGCTCTCCTGTATGCAATGGAGACAGAATTTATACATCGGTAAAAACCGGTGAATTGATTTGTAACGATGCCGGAACGGGTGCGACGATTTGGACATTAAAGCTTGCCCCCGATCAAATTCATGCCGCTCCCACCTGGGCGGATGGAAAATTGTATGTGCCCATGTTTAATGGTCGTGTTTTTGTGGTTAAAGATTTGGGCAACCAAGGGGAAATTATAAGCGAGACCGAACTGGGGTCTACCTGCCTCGCGGCTCCTGCAATTGCCCAGGAAAAAATCCTAATTCAGGCAAAGAATAAATTGTATTGTTTTGGGAAAGAAACGAACTCCAAGCCCTTCCGTCCAAAAGTAATCGATCATTCTGCAAAATCTGACCAAGTTTTTTCCCTGCAGATTGTGCCATCTGAGTTTAATTTGTCACCGGGTAAAAAGATAAACTTTCATGTGTATGCATTGGACTCTACCGGACGCCGTATCAAAGAATTGGGGGATGGATTAAGCTGGGAAAAATGGATTCCTCCAACCGCCAAGGTTCAGGCAGAGCTGGACGCCAACCTGACCGCTTTTGGCCCAGGATCTTTAACTGCATTACCTGGAGCAATGCTTTCTGCTGGAGCGATACGGGTTAGTTATGACGGGCTAAGTGCTGTGGCCCGTGGTAGAATCCTCCCATCTTTTCCTTACCAGGAAAATTTCGAGCAGGGATATGCCCTCAATCAAACCGCATCGGATGGTATATCCTTTGCCTATCCTCCCTTGCCATGGCTAGGTGCCCGAATGAGGTGGCAGGTCCAGGACCTCGATGGTGAAAGGGTTGCAGGAAATACTTTGGACCATGTGCTTTTTCAAAGAGCGATCAATTTTGTGGGGTCGTGGAAAGACCGTAATTATGTTGTGGAAATGGACGCCATGGTGGATGGTAACCGCAGAATAAAGTCCACCATTGGAGTAATTAACCAAAGGTACATTTTTGCTCTGGTTGGCAATGCCAACACTTTGCAGGTATTTTCAAACTATGACCGGTTTCAAAGATCCGTCCCCTTTTCAATTGAGGCAAACCGGTGGTACCGCCTGAAAACACAGATCGATTTGCAGGATGATGGGACGGGATTAATCCGGGCGAAGGCATGGCCCAGGGAACAAGAGGAACCAGTCGGTTGGACCCTTGAGGAAATCCATTCCCGGCCACACAAGCAGGGAGCCGCGGGCATTTATGCCCTTTCTCCGCAAAGTCAGAAAAAGGTATATTTTGACAACCTAAGCATTTATCCAAAGCCTTGACCGATAGCTCAATCCAAATGAAGTTAATGAAACCCAGTACTTTAATTCTCCCCTTTTTCAGTTTAGTTTTAGTTTTCCCTTCTTTGTTCGGGGGTGACTGGCCAAGCTGGGGAAAAGACCAATCCCGCAACATGGTATCTACGGAGAAAGGAATAACTTTCGATTTTTCACCGGGAAATCTTACCGAAGATGAGAGCGTTGACCTGGAAACAACCAAGAATGTCAAATGGGTGGCCAAGCTGGGATCACAAGCTTATGGAAATGTAACAATCGGCGAGGGGAAGGTGCTCGTGGGTACGAACAATGAGTCCATGAGAGATCCCCAAAAAAAGGGCGACCGGGGAGTGGTCATGTGTTTCGATGAAAAAACTGGAGCATTTGAATGGCAGTTGATCATTCCAAAGCTTGGTGCGGGTAAGGTGAGTGACTGGGAATACATAGGAGTTTGCTCATCCCCGGCCATCGAGGACGGGAAGGCATATGTGGTGACCAACCGTTGTGAAGTTATCTGCCTCGACCTGAAGGGTCTGCGGGATGGAAATGATGGCCCTTACATGGATGAAGAAACTTATGTTCGGCCCAAGGGATCCCTAGACCCGTTAAACGACGAAGTAGATGCAGATATAATCTGGCGATATGATATGAGGGATGAGCTTGGGGTTTTCCCCCACAATGTGACCAGCTCATCTGCACTGATTGTGGGGGACCGTTTATTTGTTGCCACTTCAAACGGAGTGGACTGGTCGCACACCAATATCCCCAGCCCGCTTTCTCCGAGCTGGATTGCCCTCAATAAAAAAACCGGTGAATTGATTGGGGAAGATGGATCCGGGGCGAGCCAGCACGCGCTTCATGCCGCCTGGTCATCCCTGACATATGGAAACATAGACGGAGAGGATTTTTTATATTGGGGCGGTACGGACGGTTTCCTCTATGCCTATGCAAATGAAACCAAGCAGAATGATGAAGGCTTTGATCTGTTTCACCCTCTCTGGCAGGTAGATTGTAACGAACCGCACTACCGGGTTGACAAGGAGGGACGGAAAATTCCTTACGCCACGCCTCCCGGGCCCAGTGAATTGATTGCCACACCCGTTTTGTATCAAAACAAGATTTATTGTTCGATTGGACAGGATCCGGAGCACGGGGACGGGGTGGGGCGCTTGTCCTGTATCGATGCCAAGACCGGAAAAGTAATTTGGAAGTACCAGGACATTGGCCGTACCATTTCCACACCATCGGTGGCGGATGGACTGGTCTACCAGGCAGAATACGCGGGAATCCTGCACTGCCTGGACGCAGAGACGGGAGAGGTCTACTGGACTTATGATTCCTACAGCCGGATCTGGGGATCCACCCTATTGGTGGATGGCAAGGTCCTTTTGGGCAATGAGGATGGCGATTTGTTAATCTTTTCACATGGCAAAAAATTTACCGAACCCAAGGCAATCAACCTTGGAGCCCCGATTTACAGTTCGCCGGTGGTGGCCAACCAAACACTCTATGTTTCTACCCAGACCCATTTATACGCCGTGGGAAAATAAAGAGTTAAAGTAAATGCTCATTGTAGACAGGTTATCATGAGAGCGTTTTGGCTTATCTTTTTGGGGCTGTTACTTATCCATCAGGACTTTTGGAATTGGTCTTCGGAGGAGATTATCGCTTGGGGCATGCCCGTTGGGCTTATTTATCATGCAGGATTCTCCATCGCCTGTTCCCTGTTAGGAGTATGGGCGGTGTGCCGGGCATGGCCTGCTTTCTGGGAGCAATATGCGGCCCAGCAAGATGAAACCATCGAAGGCACCACAGAAAAAAACCTTATCAATTCATCAAAATGAATGTCCTGTGGATCATTATTGGCTACCTTTTGGTCTTGCTTCTTTTAGGCTGGGGGAGTGGACGGATGTTCCGTGGAACCAGCAAGGATTTCTTTGTTGCCAGTCATAGCATCGGTCCGTTCCTGCTGCTCATGAGCGTATTTGGGACAACCATGACCGCATTTGCACTGGTTGGCTCAACGGGAAAATCCTTTGAGCGGGGAATTGGTACCTATGGTCTGATGGCGTCGATTAGCGGACTGGTCCACATGGCCATCTTCTTTCTGGTGGGCATTCGCTTATGGGCACTGGGAAAAAAACATGGTTACCTGACGCAAATTCAATTTTTTCGTGAACGCTTTGAAAGCCAGCGTTTAGGCTACCTGCTTTTTCCCATTCTTGTATTGCTGGTCATTCCTTATTTACTAATTGGGATTATTGGTGCGGGAAAAGTGATTGAGCCCGTAACCGCGGGATTATTTCCGCAAATTTTTACCAATCCCACCATACCTGCATGGTCGGGTGGGGTGCCCCCCTGGTTGACGGGTCTGGTCATTTGCCTGGTCGTCCTGTCCTACGTCTTTTTGGGTGGCTCCCGGGGAGCAGCGATGGCCAATGCTTTTCAAACCCTAGTTTTCATGGCAATGGGGGTAGTGGCTTTTTATTTTATCGTACAATCACTGGGCGGATTTGTGCAGGCGGGTTCCGTTCCCATGCGTATCACAGAATCCGGAGTTGTCGTTCAGGATTTTCGTTACGACAAAGAACTCGGTCAGTTAGTTGCCAATGAACCGCCCAAAAAAATTGGCAAGTTATCCAGCTCTTCCAGCAGCAATCTTACGGATCGACACCCCCACCTTTGGAGGGAACCAGTCACCGTGGAGTTCCAAAAAAAGCATCCAAAAACTGGAGAACTTGTACCTTTTGAGCGGGAGGTCGGCATACCTTTTATCACCTTTGTCACCTACCTTTTTATCCCCTTGAGCGTGGGCATGTTTCCCCACCTGTTTCAACATTGGTTGACTGCCCGGAATGCCCGTGCGTTTAAACTTACAGTCATTGCCCATCCCATTTGTATCATGATTGTGTGGGTGCCATGTGTGCTGATTGGTTCCTGGGCAAGTGGCCTGCTCCCGCCTGGTATTCCTCCCCCCGCAGTTTTATCCGCCATGCTCAATATGCTGGTTGGAGACCCCCTGCTAACCGGGTTACTGACCGCTGGGGTTTTGGCGGCAATCATGTCCTCTCTGGACTCACAATTTCTTTGTTTGGGAACGATTTTCACCAACGATATTGTGGTCAATCGTTCCGCCAAAGACAGGTATACGGATGCCCAGAAACTCAGGATTGCCCGAACATTTATTGTGGTGATTGTCGCGGTCACCTACCTGCTTGCCATGGCTCTCAAAAACGAGAATGTGTTCGACCTGGCGATTTGGTGCTTCAGTGGGTTTTCCGCCCTTTTCCCTCTGGTTTTTTCCGCCCTTTACTGGAAACGGGCAACCGAGGCAGGTGCGGTTGCATCCATTCTCGTGGCCTTGGTTACCTGGGCTTATTTCTTTCACAAGTCCGGGTATGGCGGGGAATATTTTGTAGGGCCTGGCATTGTTCCGGCCGCAATCTGCTTCTTTGCATCTGCGGGTGCAATGGTGCTGGTTTCTTTGTTCACTTCTCCCCCGGCACAGCCCACGATTGACCGTTTTTTCCCATCCCAGTCTTGATTGCGAATCCTCCCAGATAACGTTAGGAAGTTTAGTCATATGGCTAGCAAAAACCAAATCAATGAGGCGGTCCTCAAGCTCGACAATCATGTTGCAGAAATAATCCACTGGCATTTCTCCGAAGAGACGGGATCTCCCTTCTGGCTCCAATGGGCAAAGGAACAGAACTGGAACCCCTTGAATGAAATTCGAACCTTCCAGGATCTTTGCAATAAATTTCCTTATTTTAAAGACGAATGGCTACGTGATTTACCCAACGAGGCCTGGGTGCCAAAAGCGTACCAGCACCGACCCTTCAACATTTTCGAAACCGGTGGAACCACCGGTATGCCCAAGCAGCGGATTGGGTGGGATGACTTCCGGACCGACTACAGCGAATTTTCCACGACTTTGAACGATGAGCATTTCCCCAGAAATCACTACTGGATGATGGTTGGCCCAACCGGACCGAGGCGCTTAAGACTGGCCATTGAACACCTGGCAAATGAAAGAGGTTGCTCCTGCTTTTTTGTTGATCTTGACCCACGCTGGGTCAAGCGGTTGATCTCCACTCAGCAGTTTGATCAGGCCCGGGCGTATATGGATCATGTGGTGGAGCAGGCACTCACGATTTTAAAGCACCGCAAAGTTAGTGCCCTGTTCACCACCCCAAAATTACTTGAAGCACTGGCGGAACGACGAGACTTGGTTCAGGCGGGCATAAAGGGAGTGTTTTGCGGGGGGACAACCATGGACCGCCAGTATGCCCGTTTCCTGATGGAGGAAGTCTGTGAAGGAGGGAAAATTGGATTTGTACCAACCTACGGAAATACCCTGATGGGGCTAGCTCGTCATCGTCCATTTGGTTCCGAGAACGATTATTCGATTACCTATCATGCCCCTCAACCAAGAGCTGTCTTGCGGGTGGTGGATTCACAAAGTGGAAACCCGGTGGAATACGATCAATGGGGAAGGGTAGAACTCACCACTCTTACCAAGGAATTTTTTATGCCCAAGTTTCTGGAACGGGATGAGGCAATTCGTAGAAAGCCTTGGGAAGAAGCCCCCTGGGATGGGGTTGCGGAAATTCGCCCTTTTGGAGCCATGGAGAAAAAAATCGTGGAGGGAGTCTATTAATAAATATGAAAGCAATACCTCATTTACCCTGCCTGCGCCTCGGAAAGCCGTACAGGAGTTTAAATCAATCCGAGGTTATCGATTACCGGAGTGGTGAGATCAGGGCCACCCTTAGTCAGATAAATCCGGGGATTATTCGCAAAGACCTTACAAAAATAAATTCGGCACGGGATGCCCTGCAAAAATTTTCCACCACTGAATTATTGAATATATGCAAGAAAGCCGGAGATTCCTTCCTGCATGATCATCTTCCCCTTGGGGAAAACGGTGCCCTACAGGGCCCTAGAGATTATGTGGACACCCTATCTTCTACCAGTGGTCTTCCTCATGTTATGGTGCGTAAAAATATGGAGAAAATTCATTTTGCACTCTCCAACATGAAGCTGATCCTTAACGGATTGACCCGGGGATTAGACCTAGAGGTATTGGACCTTGGATATGGAGAACAGTCCGGTTCGCCGGTATGTTTTCATCCAACCACCAAGGCACTGGGCCTGGTCATGCCAAGCAATTCTCCTGCGGTTAATTCACTCTGGTTGCCTGCAATACCTTTAAAGATGCCAGTTATCATGAAGCCAGGAAAGGACGAGCCCTGGACTCCATTTCGATTGATGCAGGCATTTATCTCGGCTGGCTGTCCGGCGGAAGCTTTCGGATTTTACCCAACCGATCATGAGGGAGCGGCTGATATTTTGCGCCTGTGCGACCGTGCCCTGATATTTGGTGATAAATCCACCACAGATCAATATGCCGGGAATCCTGGGGTTCAGGTGCACGGGCCCGGATTCAGCAAGATTTTGATCGGAGATGATGAAATTGAAAACTGGCCGGATTATATCGATTTGATGATCTCCTCCATTTCGGAAAACGGGGGAAGAAGCTGTATCAATGCCTCGGCAATCCTTGTCCCTAAATATGCCAGGGAAATTGCGGATGCACTTGGTCAAAAGCTTGGACCCGTTCAACCTCTGCCCATGGATGATGAGGGGGCAGTACTGTCCGGGTTTGCCAATCCCAAAATGGCCGAATGGATTGACTCCGCCATCGAGGAAGATCTGCGGGTTCCTGGGGCCTATGAAGCGACTGCTCCTTATCGGGACGGCACCCGGTTGGTTCAGACAGAAGGGGGAGTTTATTTGAGGCCCACCATTGTGGCCTGCGACTCGATCGACCACCCCTTGGCCAACCGCGAATTTCTCTGCCCCTTTGCCAGTGTGGTGGAGGTTCCCCAGGCTCAAATGCTTGACTGTATCGGGCCGACACTGGTGGTGTCTGCCATTACCAAGGACGAGTCATTCAAGCGTGAACTACTGATCGATTCCAGAATAGAACGCTTAAATATTGGCCCGATCCCAACCATGAAAATATCCTGGGACCAACCACACGAGGGAAACCTGTTTGAATTTCTATACAAGCGCCGGTCCATTGGCATGGCTGCATGAGGTTTAAATGGTAGGTAGTTCATGACAGAATGTTCCACCCAGGGTTCGTTCGGTTTTACCTTCTTTTCCCCCTCTGACCCTACCCGGCAACAGGTAGTTTTGGGAGCCGGGGTATCGGCAAGGGCGGGAGAATTTGGTGGCAAACTGGGCAGTCGTGCCTTGGTGGTCACAGACGCGGGAGTTCTATCGGCCGGGCATCCCCAAAAAGTTTTAGCCTCTTTGGAAGCTGCGGGGATCAAAACATTTTTGTTTGATGGCACCATTGAAAACCCGACCGATTCAAGCGTGCAGGCCTGTGCCCGGTCGGTCGAATCCTTGGGGGTTGATATGGTGGTGGGGGTAGGGGGAGGTAGCTCACTGGACACAGCCAAGGGAGCAAACTTTATCCTTACCAATGGTGGATCAATGAAGGATTATTGGGGAATTGATAAGGCAAAAAATGACCTCCTGCCCATGCTGGCAATACCCACCACAGCAGGTACCGGGAGCGAGTGTCAGTCCTTTGCCCTGATCTCCGATGATCAGACCCACCAGAAAATGGCCTGCGGACATTTCAGTGCGTTACCCTGTGTGACTTTGCTCGATCCGGAACTTACCAGGTCGCAGCCTTTCTCCGTATGTGCAGCCACGGGCATGGATGCCCTTGCCCATGCTCTTGAGTCGGCGGTCTGCACGAAGCGTAATAAACTTTCTGACCGCCATGCAGAAAAAGGTTTTTCTCTTTTGGTTCAAAACCTTGAGGTGGTATGGAGTGAACCCGACAACCTTGCTGCCAGGGAGTGCACTTTACTGGGTGCCGCCCATGCAGGTGCTGCGATCGAGCGCAGTATGCTGGGGGCTGCCCATGCAATGGCTAATCCATTGACTGCCCAAAAAGGGGTGGTTCACGGGCAGGCGGTCGGGCTTACCCTTCCAGCGGTTATGTCGTACAATAGCAGGGATAGTAATGTGCAAAAAATTTACGCTGGATTGGCTCGCACCTCGGGGGTCGCAGGTTCCACTGATTCGGACAGTCGTGCCTTTGACCTGCTTTTACAAAAAGTTCTTCACTTGAGGAATCTTTCCCAACTTCCCGTTTCGTTGCATGATGTGGGTTGCGAACCATCCGAATGGGGAGAATTCGCTAGGGATGGTGCCGGCCAATGGACGGCCACATTCAACCCGCGTCCCGTCAATGAAGCTGAATTATTGAAAATTTATCAATCCATTGATTCCTTTGCGGATACATCTGTATGAATCGAGTCTGCAGATTGTCTTTTGCCTGGCTGGTCCTTTTTCTAATGCCGGTTCTTTTGCTTCGCGCTGTTTGGCCAAACCATCGGGGCGATTCCTCACTTCGTGGAATCGCACCGGATCTTCTGGGGAATCAATTGGACTTACAATGGACATTTGAGGTGGGGAAGTTTTTGAAGTCATCCCCCGTGGTTGCAGCAGGTAAAATCTTTCTGGGTGGGCCCACCGGAATCTTTCACGCCATTGATGCCCAAACTGGATCTGAACTTTGGAGGGCAGATGCGGGGATCGGGGTGGATGCACCGGCATTGGTCCATGCAGGCAGGGTCTATGTGGGATCCAAGGATGGCTGGGTTTTCTGCTTCGATGCGGAAACCGGGAAAAAAACCTGGAGCTACGAAACCATGGGCGAGATCGTGGGGGCACCAAATTTCACCACGCATCCAGATGGCGGGCACGGCCTAATTTTGGTGGGAAGTTACGATAATTTTGTGCACTGCCTGGATGCCAGCAGTGGGGAAAGGGTCTGGAAATTTGAAACCATGAACTATGTCAATGGAACCCCTGCTGTATGGAAGGATCAGGCAGTGGTATTTGGCGGGTGTGATGCCCAGCTCTATGTGGTGTCGTTAAGTGATGGAAAGCTAATCCGGCAGGCGGACCTGGGGGCACCCATTGCATCTTCAGTGAGCGTGGATGGTTCTTTGGGTTATGTGGGCAATATGGACAAGACCGTATTAGCAGTGGACCTGAAAACGGGCGAGACCATCTGGCAGTACGAACCCAAAAATTTCCCGTATTTTTCATCCCCTGCGGTTACGAAAGAATGTGTAATTATCGGGGGTCGGGACAAAGGGCTCCATGCAATCGAAAAAATTTCCGGAAATCAAAAATGGAGATATTCCGCCCGCGGACGGATTGATGGATCCCCCGTGGTTGCCGGAGAAAAAGTGGTCGTTGGCTCGATGGATGGAAAACTCTACTTGATTGATTTAAAAACGGGCGAACCGATCGCCCAGTATGAAATAGGAGCATCCATTTCCACCACCTGTGCAGTGTCCAATGGATGGATTTTCGTTGGATGTGAGGATGGAACCCTCTATGCCTTTAGTACGATGAGTAAGAGCCCATGAGCGATTCCACCTTTATTAAGCCCGACCGCGAAACTCTGGAGGATACCAAAGCGGGAAATTATTTCATCGCCAATTATCCGCCCTTTTCCTTTTGGAATGAGAAAGATCTGCCCTGTATCGATTCTTTGCTCAACAGTCCGTCCCCGGGGAAAGCTCCCTTAGGATTGTATTATCATATCCCATTTTGTCGGAAGCGGTGCCACTTTTGCTACTTCCGCGTGTATACCGACAAGAATTCTTCCGATGTCCGCCGCTATCTTGACGCAACTATGCAGGAGCTGGAGAGATACGCCCATTCGTCCTACATTGCCGGAAGGAAGCCAAAGTTTGTTTATTTTGGCGGAGGCACACCTTCCTATTTATCTGCCCAGCAATTGACTGAGTTGACAGACCGGATGAAATCAATCTTATCCTGGGATGAGGCGGAGGAGGTCACCTTTGAGTGTGAGCCCGGCACCTTGACCGAAAAAAAGGTTCAGGCAATCAAAGACTTCGGGGTGACCCGGCTCAGTCTGGGAATTGAAAACTTTTCGGATCATATTCTCGAAACCAACGGCCGTGCTCACCGCTCTCCTGAAGTATTCGGTGCGTTTCAATGGGCGAGGGATGCCGGGATCGAAAATATCAACATCGACCTGATAGCCGGTATGCTGGAAGAGACGGATGAAAATTGGCAAGACTGTATCAGGCGTGTCCTCGAATTGTCCCCGGATTGTGTGACCATTTATCAGATGGAAATACCCTTTAACACCACCATCTATCAATCGATGAAGAAGGAGGCAAAGCTAACTGCCCCGGTGGCGGACTGGCCGACCAAGAGGAGATGGGTGAAGGAGGCCTTTGCCAAACTGGAGGCCAATGGATACACCGTCACCAGTACATGTACCGCGGTCAAAAACCCCCAGCAGACCAGGTTTCAATACAGGGATCAACTATGGGGAGGGGCCGACATGGTTGCCCTGGGCGTGGCATCCTTTGGGCACCTGGGCGGTGTACACTATCAAAATGTCACTCATTTTGAGGACTACTGCACCAGCATGGAGGAGGAAAAACCAGTAATCCGCCGCGCCCTTCTTACCACGGAAGATGAGCGCTTTATCCGCGAGTTTATCCTGCAATGGAAACTGGGCTCGGTCCGGCCTGCTTATTTTCTCGATAAATTTGGGGTGGATGTAGAGGAGAGGTACCGGCTGGTTCTGGAAGATTGGCAAAGGCTAGGCATTCTTGAAAAAAGGGCTGATCGTTGGGTCCTCTCACGGGACGCCCTCCTGCGGGTGGATTCCTTGCTCCATCAATTTTTTCTTCCTCAGCACCGTGATGCCAAATATGTCTAGTCAAACACCCTGATTTTTTAAGCATGGCAGAACCAGAAAAAATAACACCCGGCTTGCTCTACCCTCTAAGTATGATGCGGCGTACCCGTGGACTGCCCAGGCTGGATTATCAGGTGATTGAGGCCCAGGAACTGCCCGGACCTTACCGGCAATTGCTCGCACATGAGGGCGATATGACCAGCCGTTTGGAAAGTGCATACCGCTTGTCTATTCGGGTGAGGAAGCTGCATTCTTCCAACGATGGGAAAAATTATTTTAGGGAGGTCATTCTCGAAACCTTCGAAACCCAACCGCGACCGGTTGAGTATGGGGCCATTGAGATTCAGTTGGCCCAGCTGCCTGAAACTGCGAGGCAACTCATTATCGCCGGGGAGGTACCCCTTGGTGCCGTACTTAATAATGGGCGAATCCCTTACACCTGTTCGTTGCGGGGGTTTTTCAAGGTCATACCGGACGATTCCATTAAAGGTGCATTTGCCCGGGATCTGCCCGGCACCCTCTACGGCCGAAGCAATCGTATCGAGACAGGTGCGGGCCAGACGATTGCACAGATTGTCGAAATCTTGCCACCCTTATAGATTGATGGTCTCTGCTTGAGTTTATAGGAAGGGCAGATTTAATATAGATTATCTCAAATGATTTCCTTCAAAACACAGTATGATGCCATCGTGGTAGGTGCGGGCCCTGCAGGTTCCACCACCGGTGCCTTGCTTGCCGAAAAAGGGAGGGATGTGTTGATTGTGGAAAAAGAAAAATTCCCACGCTACCATGTGGGAGAATCCCTGATGCCCTTTTGCTATTTCCCCCTGGAGCGGCTCGGCTTGATCGATCAATTGATGGAGTCTGGCAATCCACGCAAATATTGTGTGCAGTTTGTGCGTGAGGATGGACTGCTTTCCCAGCCTTTTTATTTTTTCCAGCACTTTGACCATCCATCCTCCACCACCTGGCAGGTATGGCGGGAAGAATTTGACCAAATGATTCTGGACAAGGCCCGCGAAAATGGGGCTTCTGTTCTCGAACAGACCAAGGCCGACCGGTTGATCAAAGATGGGGACCGGGTAACCGGGATCAGGGCAACATCCCAGCAATTAGGAGAGCTTGAAATCAGGGCTCCTATTGTGATTGATGCTTCCGGGCGGGATTGTTTTGCCGCCCACAAAGAGAACTGGATGGTCCGGGACCCGGAGCTTAAAAAAGTTGCTTTATGGACCTATTTCAAAGGAGCCAAGCGGGATCCCGGTCTCGACGAGGGAGCAACCACCGTGGCCTACCTGCCCGGAAAGGGATGGTTCTGGTACATTCCCCTGAGTGGAGACATGGTAAGCGTGGGCATCGTAGCGGAACGGGATTATTTGTTCAACGGGTCGACCAAAGACCATGCGGAAATTTTCCAGCGAGAAATCAAAAACAATGCCTGGATACAGGATCATCTATCCCAGGGTAAACAGGTAGGAGAGTACCGGATAACTGGAGAATATTCCTACCGAAACAAGTACTGCTCGATGGATGGCTTGGTCCTCGCCGGGGATGCCCTCGGATTTTTGGACCCCGTCTTTTCCTCGGGAGTGTTTCTTGCCCTTAAGAGTGGGGCGATGCTTGCGGATGAAGTGGATGCTGCATTGTCTGCCGGGCCAGTCACCGCCCAATCCTTTGACCGATACGGCAAAAAGATGCAGGCATCGATCGAGACGATGCGCAAAATTGTTTATGCTTTTTACGATCCAGAATTCAGTTTTGGGGATCTGGTAAAACGGGGCGAAC
>CALKMX010000101.1 GCA_938091675.1 uncultured Opitutales bacterium | reverse complement strand
AATCCCGGCTAACCCGCAATTTCTCTGCCGTAGGATGCAGCATCCAAAAGTGCGTCCACCGAACCGGGGGTGTCTGGTCGGACCTTAATCATCCAGCCATCGCCATAGGGATCGGAGTTCACTTTTTCCGGAGAATCGTTTAAGGAATCGTTTACCTCAATAATCTCCCCGGATATGGGCATGTAGAGGTCGGATGCTGCCTTCACTGATTCGACCACTCCAAAGACCGTTTTTTCTTCCAAACGGGCACCCACTGCAGGGAGTTCCACAAAGGTGACATCCCCAAGGCTATCCTGGGCATGATCGGTTATGCCAACCAGGCATGCATCTTCCGCAGGGCTGACCCATTCGTGATCAGCCGTATATCTCAAATTCTCGGGTATATTCATATGAAGAAATTGATTTGAATGAGCAGAGGGACAACTTCAAGGCAAAAGAAAAGATTTATGGATTTCCGATTCTCATGCCGTCTGGAACCACACCGTTTTTGGTCACAATGATAATTCCGTCGCGCACATAGACATTTTCCCCAGAATCTGCCCAACCCTCTTCCATTCCTTTGGGGCTGAGAAATACATTTCTTCCAATCCTTGCATTTTTGTCGATTATGGCATCCTGGATCTCCGCACCATCGCCAACTCCCAAGTCCGGCAAGTCTTCCCGGGCATGATCGTCATAAAAATCCGCTCCCATCATCACCACGCTTTCCAGCTTACACCCCTGGCCAATGATTGAACGCTCGGCAAGCACACAACGATTAAGGGCCGATTCACCAATCATACTACCCGAGGCAATCGTGGTACGGGTAACGGAACATTTCCCCAGCTTGGCGGTGGGCAAAATGTCCGGACGGTTATAAATGGGGCGTTCGCTCTCATAAAAGTCAAAGGCGGGCACCTCGTCGGTGAGCTGTAAATTGGCATCAAAAAATGCTCTTACCGTACCGATATCCTCCCAATAATCATCAAAAATATGACAGCGTATATCTTTGTTGCCCACTAAGGATGGTATGATTTCTTTTCCAAAATCCTTGGCGTCTCCTCTCAGTGCATCCACCATGGCAGGTCCATTGAACACATAAATTCCCATCGATGCCAAGCAGCGGTCCTGCTCATTTCCGCTCGCCTTAAGCTCGGGCGGAACGAGACGTGCAATGACCTCGGGATCGGATGGTTTCTCCACAAAATCAATAATTTTCGAATCCTCTCCCACTCGTAGCAATCCCAGCCCGGATGCCTCACTTACCGGTACGGGCTTGGCCGCCACCGTGACATCGGCTCCACGGGCCAGGTGTTCTTCCACCATTTTGGAAAAATCCATCCGGTAAAGTTGGTCGCCCGAAAGGATAACAAACACATCCTGTGGCTTGGCATGAAAATGAATCATATTGCGGCGCACAGCATCCGCAGTCCCCTGGTACCAGTCGTCTCCGTGCTCAGTTTGCTCGGCAGAAAGGATTTCCACATACCCCCGACCAAAACGGTCAAACCGGTAGGCATCCGTCACATGACGGTGTAAGGACTCGGTATTGAACTGGCTCAGTAAATATATCTGGTTGTAACCTGAGTTAATACAGTTGCTGATCGGGATATCCACCAGCCGGTACTTCCCCCCCAATGGCACCGCAGGCTTGCAGCGCAATTTGGTAAGTGGATAGAGCCGGGTACCCCGGCCTCCTCCCATAATCACACAGTGGACAGAATAAGGGGCGGGGCTGTAGCTGGTTTTCTTCATAGGGCACTGACAATAATATTACATGCTCGCATTTGCGGACGGTTGGTTTACATCTCTCCATGTGGAAATCGAAAGTCCCCCAACCGCAAACACAAAAAACGATCTTGATCAAATTTTGCTCGTTCTTCGACAATTTGGTGCCTAAACGTCGCTCTTATAAATAGTATCCGTGGATCCAAAATTTTCTTTCGACCCTCCCCTTCCGCAGTTTGAAGAACTTTCCAAGTCCTTCGATCTCATTGCTGTGCAAGCACGCTTTAGTGCAGATTGTGAAACTCCCCTCTCTGCATATGCCAAATTATCTGACCAAAAACCCGCTTTCCTTTTTGAGTCTGTGGTGGGTGGGGAACAGGTAAGCAGGTTTTCCTTTGTTGGATTTTCACCAAGAAAGATTATCTCCTGCGGCCATGCGGAAACCATTATCTCTGAATTTGCCAAGCCTGACAGGACTCTGCCCACTCCCGAAGACCCTCTTCGCCTGGTGGAGGATGAAATCTCCTCGCTCAAATATTTTAGCCCGCTCAAGGATGGGCGTTTTTCTGGGGGAGCGGTGGGATATTTGTCCTACGAATATGCAAACCGGGTAGAAAAGACTGTCCCCATAGCGGAGAATGATGAGCTCGGGCTTCCCCTTCTGTATTTTATGGTCACCGATCTATTACTGATTTTTGACCACGCCCAGCAAAGCCTGTCGATCTGTGCCAATGTTTCGCCAGGAAACGACCCTTTATCCGCATACCAATCAGCCACCCAGAAAATCCTCGAAACGAGGGACCGATTGCTTGCGGTTTCCTCCCTCTCCCCTGCCCCGCTTCAGGAAACCGGAGAACCCAGGGTACCCGTGGGCAATTTTACCCAAGAGGAATTTGAAAACCGTGTAAATGAGGTAAAAGAATATGTACGGTCCGGTGATGTAATTCAAACCGTTCTCTCCCAACGGTTTGAGATACCTTATAAAGGTGACCCCATTCATCTATACCGGTCGATTCGGGCCATTAATCCATCCCCTTACATGTTTCTTTTGGAAGGGGATGATTTTTCCATTGTGGGGGCGTCCCCCGAAGTTCATGTGCGCTTACAGGATGGGGATGTTCTTATCCGGCCCATCGCTGGCACCCGCCCCAGGGGAAAGACCCCGAGAGAGGATCAATTATTGGAAAAGGAATTGCTCGCGGATGAGAAAGAAAAGGCCGAGCATTTGATGCTGGTCGATCTTGCCCGCAATGACATTGGCAGGGTATGCGAGATTGGCAGCGTGCAGGCAGCGGAGTTCATGACTATTGAGCGCTACTCACATGTCATGCACATCGTCTCCCAGGTAACTGGTAAGCTGGCTCCTGAAAAAAATGCGTTTGATCTTATGCGCGCCACCTTTCCCGCCGGCACGGTGAGTGGAGCTCCCAAGGTACGGGCCATGCAGATTATTGCTGAAAAGGAAAAGTTGCAGCGCAATGTTTATGCTGGCGCCCTGGGATATTTTGGATTTGAAGGAAATCATGATTCGTGTATCGCCATAAGAACTGCCATGCTCAAGGATGGAAAAATTCACCTACAGGCAGGCGCTGGGATTGTGGCAGATTCGGTGCCTGAAAATGAATTCCAGGAAACTATAAATAAAGCCAAAGGAATGTTAAAAGCGATCGCTTTGGCTGAACGAATTGAACAATCTAATCGTCCAACCTAATTGAACTGATGCAACCGGCTCCTGAACAAAGCTCCCTCGATATCTACATGCAGCAGATATCCCAAATTTCCCTTCTCACCGTGGAGGAGGAAATCGAACTGGCTGCCAAAATTGCCAAGGGAGATGAGGAGGCAAGGGATACCATGATCACCGCAAATTTACGGCTCGTGGTAAAGATTGCCCAGGAATATTCAAACCTTGGACTCTCTGTGCTCGACCTTATAAACGAGGGAAACATGGGGCTGATGAAAGCGGTCGAGCGGTTTGATCCGTCCAAAGGGGGCAAGCTCAGTACCTACGCGTCATGGTGGATCAAGCAATCGATCAAACGGGCCCTGGCGAACCAAAGCAAAACCATTCGCCTACCGGTACATATGGTTGACCGGGTCACCCAGATTCGCAGATGTTCTGCCAAGCTATCGGAAAAACTGGGCAGGGAGCCCACCGATGATGAATTGGCCGAGGAATTGAGCATGCCATCTGCCCGAATTGCCCATCTTAGAAATGTCAGCCTGCGTCCCGCCTCCCTTGATTCTCCAATCAATGATGAGGACGGTTCCACCCTTGGCGAGATCGTCCCAGACGATCAGTCGGTCGATCCTTTGGAGAGCTTGCAGTCCAAGAGCCTGGTGGGCGATGTCAACCAGGTGCTCGCGATGCTCGAACCAAGGGAGGCAGATATTATACGCCTTCGCTTTGGTCTGGATGGACGGGACCCATTGACTTTGGAAGAAGTTGGTGGGCAGATTGGAATTACCCGGGAACGGGTAAGACAACTGCAAGAGCAGGCACTGCGAGATTTACGCACCAAGATGGCAAAGTTTGAAAAGCAACGAACTCTAGAAGAAGTGCAGGTAGAAAAGCAACAGGCAGAAAAAGCCCAGCTTCTCAAAGAATTACTGCACAAGGACATTTCCGGTCTTACCAACCATCCGTTTCCGATCAGGCAGGGGTAAGAAGGTTTTGGGAATCAAATCATTCCCGGGACTATTTAGGTCTGGGATCCTTTACCTTAAACTTTCTGGTAATTAAGCAAAAAAAAGTCCCCGACCGGAAAAGTTCCAATCGGGGACTTGAAAGAATGCGTTAAGGGCAGACGATTATTCTTTGGAATCTGCGGTTGCTTCGTCCAGTAAATCTCCCAGAGAAGTGGTGAGATCTTCTCCCGACTCATCATAAGCTGCCACTTCCTTGGCCAGGGCATCTTCATCATAGTCAGCTGCCTTGATACTCAGTCCAATCCGGCGCTCGTCCTTATCAATCTTGATCACGCGTGCCTTGACTTCGGCCCCCTCCTTAAGATGGTCTTTAACTTTCTCAATCCGTTCCTCACTGATTTGACTGATATGGACAAGACCATCGATATCGTGGTCGAGTTCAATAAATGCACCATAACCAGCAACACGGGCAACCTTGCCAGAGACCACATCTCCCATACGGAAAAGCCTGTCGATTTCTTCCCATGGATCATCGGTCAATTGTTTCATGCCCAGAGAAATTCTTTGGTTGTCGATATCCACTTCGAGCACGATTGCATCGACTTCGTCACCCTTCTTAACCATTTCGCTTGGGTGGTTGATCTTCCTGGTCCAGCTCATATCTGAAACATGGACCATACCGTCAATACCTTCCTCCAATTCAAGAAATGCACCATAGGAGGTAAGGTTGCGGATTTTTCCGCGTACCCGAGCACCTGG
>CALKMX010000100.1 GCA_938091675.1 uncultured Opitutales bacterium | reverse complement strand
TTCAAAGTTATTAGGTTGAGCCCCGTAAACCTGAGCGGAATTGTATCTTTCTTGCGGTACAGGATAACTTGGGTAGGGAGGGGGAGCATCTGGAACTGAACGAACGGATGAACCCCTGCATCCAGAAAGTGAAAGTACAATAAGTACAACAGTGAATATATGGTGAGACTGAACGCTCATTAAATGCTCATAAAAATAATAAAAATATTTCTTTTTTATTGGTAGCATTGATCCCATTTTGAGCAATAGAAAACTCTTTTTTTTTCATTTAAATCCCTAAAGTGGTATATAACCGCGGAAATCAGAAAAAACATATAATTTGATAAACTATCAAAATTTAAGGATTATGTGTATAAATAGTCATTAAAAAGTTGATAAATCCCCTTAATTAATATTTGAACTATAGTCGAACATATTTGTTCACTTATGCTCCCTCGGTTTGGGCAAGATCGGGGGAGTTTTTATTTTATTAGGGTTTGTAAAATATTTCTGACTTTTTAATTAATTTAACCCTATGAAGTTTCTAAAAATTATTCCTCTGTTCTTTTTTATCTCAGCTTGGTTAAGTGTGACCCCATGCACCTTTGCTCAAACAAGGCCCGTTAACCGGCCCCCAAGTTTGCCAACTAATATTCCGCCCCCTCCAAGTTTTGGTGGTATGAACACACAGAATGGAAAGTTTCAAATCATTAGCGGGGAATACTACTCCCAGGATCCGAAACCATTTCTTTATAAGCGACTGATTAAAATAAATACTTCCACCGGAGAGGCTTGGGTTCTGAATTCCAAGGTAGGTAAAAATGGTGAGCTACGCACATGGCTCCCGCTGGAAAATTCAGAAAGATAAGAACTTAGGATTTTCCATTCTCTGTTCTTTCCAGCCTAGCTTCGATACCAAGTATCCGATTGGTCAGTTTTTTATTTTTCAGAGAAAAATATCCAATCAGGAGCAAAATACCTATCAAGACGATCAAAATTTGACCGATGGGAGTTTCTCCCCAGGTGTGCGTCCAAACGAGGTAAAAGGAGCAAACACCTAACAAAATAAAAGCAAAAAGTGCCCCGAGATTAAGCATGGTTCCGCTTAGCCCTTTGGGGCATTCCCGACCGAGCAAATCTTTGCTGTTCAGCATAAGAAGAACGGACAAAAGAGCATAGGGTAGAATGGCTAAACTGAGAAAATAAGAGGGGTCCGCTACCCAGGCATTTTGGTCAGACCATACAAAAGGACCCACTGAAGACAAAGCTAGGAGCAAAGAGCCAGATTGAAAAGGTGCTCCCTTGTGAGGTTTGCCCAAAACTTCACAGACTAAGTGACCGTTTAAAACCATCAATATAAGTATGGTGGAAAAGGATATCAGGAGAACTGAAATGCCCAGTAAATACTTGATGATTTCGTTATCATCTTGGGAAAGTAAGTTGATCCAAGTTGTGGTGTCTGTTTGGTGAACCAAGCGGGCAAGTACCTTGTCTTGGGAGGGTAGAGATTTAATTTTTTCTTCCTGCTGGAAGGGGGGAAGAGAATTGAATGCATCCAAGCCAATCTCATGAATCACTCGTTCGGCTAAGAGGCCATGGATTGGTTCCTTTGCTTCCTCCACAGTCAACTCACTTGGTTCTTGGTGAGCTGTGACCTGATGATCGATTAGTTTTTGATGGGAGAAAGTGGATAATAGGGTAAGGCAGGAAGAGCATAAAAGAAAGGGAATCCAAAGCCCCCAGAAAAGATTAAACTTCGCAAATGCATTATGCCTTCTGCGCCATCCACGACCAAGCAACAAAAGGGGCAATGCAAAGAGAAGATTAACCCCTAGAGTGGAGGAGAAGGTAACCAAGGTAAGTTCTTTTTGTTGGCTTAGTAACTTATCCTCCCAGAAGGCTCGAAAAGAGCCAGTTTTACCCAGTAGATTGTCGTAGGTTGTGGACACCTCGGTGAGATGATTCAGATCGGGTAAGAATCCACCCAATATCTCGCCCATTGAAAGATTATATCTGGGAAAACAGATGATGACACAGATAATGAGACAGGTACTCAATGTCCAAAGAATCAACCTGAGTACCCATTGAAATAATTTCGACTGAAAGCCTGATCTTTCGTACCAGAATGAAAGAAAGATTGAAAGAACGAGCATGAAAAATGCGACCGATACCTTCCCCCCCTTGGAATCGAGAAAAGGAAGCAATACAGACCCGGTAACCTCGGCACCAAAGCGGAATTGTGGCATGCACCAAGCAAAATTTGTGATCATTGCGGATCCAGCCAGCCACCATCCAAGAGATGGGTTCCATTCTTTTTTAAGGAGAGAAAAGAGGCTCTGCTGAGTGTTCAGGGCAATATGACTGATTGCCCAAAGAGCAAACATACCAAGCAGCATGGCCCATGCTTGTACCCATAAGCCATCACTGCCAAGTCTTTGGCCAAGGCCAATCGACCCAACCAAGGACCCGGCACTTAGGGCCGCAAGTGCCAACCAGATCCCAGGACCACTGATCTTAGTGTAAGCGACAAACTTGGATACTCCTCCTTTGGCATTTGCCTGTTCTAACAAATTGGCTTCTTGAGTAGAGTTAGACACAGGGAGCTTTGGGTTCGTTTAAAATTGAGATGGATAAATGAACCCCAGGCTCGAGGTTATTTCACTTCCATGGTACCACGCATCATCGCGAAATGTCCCGGGAAGGTACATACATATTCGTAATCACCTTTTGCCTTGGGAGCTTCAAAGGTAATGGTTTCGGATTCTCCAGGGCCAAGCAGATTCGTGTGAGCAATAACATCTCCGAGAAGAGATTTCGGAAGTGGATTGGTCGCACTTCCTCCCGATGCTAGCACCTTTTGACCAAAGGACAGAGAATCAATGTCCTTTTTTAAAATTACCAAATTATGCCCCATGGCTATTTTGGGAATGGAGCCCACATTTTTTAGGGTCAGAAGGATCGTATCTCCTGGGGCAACTTCGAACTTTTTGACATCAAATTGCATCGCATCGTTACCAGAGATGACAATTTCCTTCCTTTTTTCTTCCTTGGCAT
>CALKMX010000099.1 GCA_938091675.1 uncultured Opitutales bacterium | reverse complement strand
AAATCGATGGAACTTGCTTTGCTACACTCCCGGGATTTTCAAAAACAAAAGGAGGCACTTTATTTATCCGCCCTCGATGTTACCTATGAGCGCTTCCGTCTGGGCCCTATACCCTTTGCCAAGTTTCGGGGAGAAGCAGAGTGGAAGGGAAAGGAAAACCCTTCTGATTTCGAAGTAAGAAGCTCAGCTGGCTTACAGGGTCTTGCCAGCAGCGGGGCAAACTGGACCACCTCTCTCGCCAACCGCTTGAGCATAGATTTAAGCAGCGGTGATCTTACCCTGGGCGGATCGCTGGCCAATCTTTCCATTACCCAGCCATTACTGAGGGGAGCCAGTCGAAGAATCTTCCTCGAAAGCCTCACCCAAAGCGAAAGATCCCTCCTCGCCGATGCCCGCAGGCTCGAACAATTCAGGCAGGGTTTTTTCCTTGATGTTGCCATAGGGGTCAATCCAGCAGGTCGGGTAGGTTCTGGAAGTGGCATCTCCCTCGTCTCTCCTCCATCCACCGGAGTATCGGGATTTCTGGGATTGATTCAGGAAATGCAAAGCATACGCAACCAGGAGGCAAATGTGGCCAAGCTCAACGATAGCTTATCTCAGTTACAGGCTGCTTTTGAGGCTGGCCGGATCGGCAACCGCTTGCAGGTGGACCAAGCAAGGCAGGCCCTGTTCAACGGTCAAAGCCGGCTCCTCGCGGCAAAGTCATCCTTTGAAAACAGAATGGATGGGTATAAGATTTTTCTTGGTCTGCCTCCCGACCTGGAAGTTTCAGTGCTCGATGATTACATTGAGCAATTCCGCTTTTCTGACCCCGAGTTGGTTGCGGTCCAGGAGCAAACCAACCTCCTTCTGGGCAAGGTGCGCGATTCGGAGAATTCGCAAAGTCTTGAATCCCTCAAAGGTCTCCATGAACAAGGCTACCTCCTTCTGCCCAAAGCGAATGCCTGCTTTCGCCAGTTAGAGGACGACATTCAAGCGTTCCAACTCGCCCTACCCGACCGTAAAAAAGGGTACAACAAATTGCGGAAGCGACCAGACCTCCAGGAACTTGGAATGAGCCTAGATGCCTTTCGGGACAAGGATATCGAGAAATTGTGGCGGGATCTCAATTCCTCCACCCAATCCCTGCTTATTTCCCTGAGTGCATTTGAGAAAAATATGGAGGAATGGAAACGGGATTCCCTTCAAGAATCCTTGGAAAATGCCCGTGGCAAACTAACCTTCATCTTAAATGAATTCTCAGGCACCCTGTTGGAACTCTCCCTGCTCAAAGCTTCTGCCAGACTGGAGTCCATCGTTTTGGAAAAAGCGAAAATCTCTCCGGTTAAGGACGCTCAGACCGCATCCAATAATCGCATGGATGCCAGGAATAACCGGGCGGCACTGGTGGATAGATGGAGGGAGGCAGATTTGGCCAGGGATGACCTGCGGACCGATCTCGACCTGGTCTTGTCCGGAGACCTGGGGTCCGACTCGATGAAAGCAGGTCAGTTCAAATCAGATGAAAGTAGCTGGAGTGTCGGACTCGAACTGGACACGCCGCTGGCAAAGGTGCGGGAACGCAACCGCTACAAAGAATCCCTCATCCTTTACCAACAGTCACGCCGTTCCTACCTCGCTTTTGAAGATACCCTTCTCCGGGCCTTTCGGGAGCACCTCCGCCTCTCCAATCTCTATGAGTTGAATTTTGAATTAAACCGGGCAGCGGTGCGTGGAGCCATCGCTCAGGTGGACCTCGCCCGCTTGCGATTGAACGAGCCTCCCCAACCGGGAAAAAGTGCCCAGTTCGGTGCCACCACCGCGAGGGATCTGGTAAACGCCCTCAATGACCTGCTCGATGCAAGCAATAATTTCCTCGATGTTTGGATCGGCTATGAGGCCATGCGGATGAGGTATGCCTATGATCTTGGACAGATGAACCTCTCTGAAAATGGTCTTTGGGAAGACCTTTAAAAGATGAATTCTTATCCTCTGATGCACCCAAGCGTAGTGAAGAGTCCTAACTTGCTCTTCTCCAGCTATTAAATAAGATATTTTCATGTCTGGTCCAGTAGCTAAACGCCAAGGATTTGTATCCAGCAAGACGATCTTCAGTCTAGCCGGTGCCGGTGTCCTGTCTCTCGTTTGGTGGCTCAACCTGGAAGAGGAATCAACTGCCCTCGAGGTAACTCCTCTCTTTGAAGAAGTAAAGTCTGCTCAGTTCAAGCTGGAAATCACCGAGCCTGGTGAGGTGGAAAGTGCGGAAAATATTGAGATAAAAAGCGAAGTCAGAAGCCGTGGCTCGGCCAGCGTTAATATTTTAAAAATCGTCCCTGAAGGCACCATGGTTAAAAAGGGTGACTTCCTGGTTAAGCTCGATGATGCCAGTTTGCAGAAAGACCTTCTGAGACAGCGGATCTCGGTGCATCAGGCAAATGCGGCTTTAGTCAAGGCGGAGGCGGATGTGGAGGCAGCCAGGCTTGCCCTTGAGGAATATTTATCGGGTTCCTACCGGGAAAAAGAGGAACAATTGGAGAGTGCTGAATTTGTCGCCAAGGAAAACCTCAGGCGGGCCGAGGAGTACCTGGAATACAGCAAGAAACTTGCGGCCAAGGGGTATGTATCCGAGGTCCAATTGGAAGCCGATCAATTTGCAGTGGAAAAAGCCGGCAAGGAGCTAGACCTCGCCCAGACCAAGCTCGATGTCCTTCGCACCCATGCCCGGGCAGCCAAGGTCAATGAATTAAACGCATCCATTCTTACTGCTCAGGCCCGCTTGGAATCTGCCAGAAACTCCAATGACCTGGAAATCGCACAGGAGAGTGAAATTGTGGAGCAGATTGAGAAATGCACCATCCTCTCACCCGCCGAAGGAGAAGTCACCTATGCCAACAACAACAACAAGGGAGTGGTTATTGCCGAGGGAGAAGAGGTACGGGAGAATCAGACTATTATCCGATTGCCCGATACTTCCCGCCTGTTGGTACAGGCAAAAATTAATGAAAACCGGGTGGAGCAGGTAAAGGAAGGGATGAAATGCCGAATCACTATTGATGCGATCCGTGATGTTGAGCTCGAAGGTGCGGTGCAGTCGGTCAGCGATTATCCCTGGCCATCCTGGGACCGTTACCGTGCCCATATCAAGGAATACGGCACCAAGATAATCATATATGATCCGCCCGTCGGACTGCGTACCGGCATGACTGCCAAAGTCACCATCCTTTGCGAACTTATTGAAGACGCTCAGCAAATCCCCCTGCCCGCTGTTTTCCGCATAGAGGGTCAGTCGTATTGTCTGGTCGGAGGAGAGGAACAGGATCTCGAACTTCGGGAAATTGTTTTGGGCCCGCACAATATGTCTCATGCGGTGGTAATCTCCGGTCTGCAGGAAGGAGAGTTGGTGGTGATCAACCCCGATCCTTTCCGGGAAAACTTTCAATCGAGCGAAAACAAGCAGTTGGCTCTCAAATAATTACCTGCAGGCGATCATGAACGGACCGCTCTTTCCTTTATGAGTCTCGCCTTCCGTACCACTGATCTGACCAAAGTTTATCAAATGGGCGAGGAGCAGGTCGTTGCCCTGAACAAAATTTCCATCGAAGTCCCACAAGGGGACTACCTTGCGATCATGGGACCATCTGGATCGGGTAAAAGCACCTTGCTCAATCTGCTCGGATGTCTCGATCAACCAACCGAAGGTGGTTATGAACTTTCGGGATGTTCTGTCGGAAGCCTCGATGATGATGCACTATCCAAACTACGGGCTCAGCAGATTGGATTTATTTTTCAATCCTACAACCTGATTCCTTACCTGGATGTATTGGAAAATATATCGCTACCGGCAAATTATGACAGCTCTTCCGGGCTCGATGCCAAGAAAGCCCAGCATATGGCAGATTTAGTGGGACTGGGCGACCGGACAAAACACAGACCCCTGCAACTTTCTGGGGGGCAACAGCAACGGGTGGGCATTGCCCGCTCCCTTGCCAATGATCCCGCCTTCATTCTCGCCGATGAACCAACCGGGAACCTTGATTCCAAAACAACCGAAGAAATTTTAGACCTACTTGATGACCTGAACCAGCAGGGAAAGACCATTGTCCTGGTTACGCATGAGGAAGAAGTCGCCGCCCGGGCCAGGCGGGTCATTCGTATGAGTGATGGGGAAATCATTTCAGATGAGCGGAGCCAAGAGCCAGCGGTTCCAAATCACAACCAGATTGAACAGGAAAATCGCCCAAGTGGATCTGGTCATTTTCAAAGCTCGATTGCCAACCTTGCCAAAAGTGCCCTGCAAAGCATGGTTACTCACCCTCTCCGCTCTATCCTCACAGGGCTGGGAGTTTTTATTGGAGTGGTCAGTGTAATTTGGCTTCTTGCGATTGGGGAGGGAATTGCTGAACAGGCGGAATTGGAAATCATGGAACTTGGGGCAAATAACCTGATTCTTTCCAGCCAAAAACCATCCCAGCAGGACAAATCCCAAAAGGGAGATTATTTTATATCTTGGGGACTGACCGAAAAGGATTATCAAAAAATTATCGATACCGTTCCCTCCATCACCGCCGCTTATCCTACGCGAGAACTTTCGCGGAGACATGCCTCCACCGAACACAATAAAAAGAAGGCAGAGTTTCTTGGTTGTTTGCCCAACTATCGGGATCTGCACAAATTGGAAATAAGCAAGGGCAGGTTCATCTCCGAAGAAGACAACCGTAACCAGGCAGAAGTTTGCGTGCTTGCATCCGGCCTGGCGAAAAAGCTCTTCCCTTTTGGGGATTCAATTGGCCGGCCCATAAACATAGAAGGCAATCTCTTTACGGTGATCGGAGAAGTCGCCCCGAGAAACGACCTCAAGGATGACAGCAAATTGGGCTTTAAGGAATTATTTGATGACAACATTTATCTCCCCCTAGAGACTCACTGGGCAAAAATATTCGATTTCTATTACAAAGGATATGATGGCAGTCACTTAATCTCTAAGCTTACCTTAACCATAGATGATCAAAGTAAGCTCTTTTCCGTCGCCCAAATGATCCGGGATATGCTGATCCGCGATCATGGGATTGAGGATTTCCAGGTCACCGTACCCTTCGAACTGATGCAACAGGCGGAACGGGCAAAAATGACATTTGTTGCCCTGATGGGACTGGTGGCTGGGATCTCCCTTTTTGTGGGAGGCGTAGGAATCATGAATATCATGCTGGCCACGGTTACGGAAAGGACACGGGAAATCGGGATCAGGCGGGCAATCGGAGCAAACAAGAGAGATATTGTTTTCCAGTTCCTCGTCGAAACCACCGTGCTTACTGGTGCAGGCGGACTAGCCGGGATTCTTGCCGGATTACTTTGTGCCCCTGCTTACAATAGTATGCTAGCGATGATTGAAGAGATCGCACCCACCCTTTATGCATCTCTTCCCGCAGCCATGCAAAATATGAACCCCGTGGTTGTACCCTGGTCTTTGCCCCTTGTCTTTGCAATTGCGGTGGCTACGGGAATTATTTTTGGCCTTTATCCCGCACGGAAAGCCTCCCGGATGGATCCAGTGGATGCCCTAAGGCACGCAGCTTAAGTTTAGAATTTGGAGTTCTGATCAAAGTTTTCTTTGATTCCCCAACTCCAATCAGGCAAGATTCAAGGATGATGAAAGCCAAAGCTCTTTTTCTCCTTACGCTCAGCTCATTACTGATCGGAGTTCTTCAGGCAGCTCAAGCCCTGAAACTCGCGGGTAGCCGCCCCAATATTCTCTTCATCTTAACCGACGATCAGGGTAAGGGTGATCTTTCCTGTATGGGCAATGATCGCCTCCGTACCCCGCACCTCGAT
>CALKMX010000098.1 GCA_938091675.1 uncultured Opitutales bacterium | reverse complement strand
CATTGGACGATGAGGAGAGGGATGAGTTGCTGGCACTTTTTTATAATGACGATTCGGTTTTTCAGGACGGCTTGGCCTGTATTGAATGCCACGACATTGATTCAGAAGAGGAAGGTCATGCCCCTGATCTGACAGGTTATGGATCGAATGAATGGACTGTTGCTTTCATTAAAAACCCTGAGGAGGAACGATTTTATGGAGATGAAAATGACCGGATGCCTTGTTACGGCAGGGATGCCAAGTTGACGGATGAGGAAATTCAAATCCTTTCCAACTGGATCCGGGCAAAGCCGGCTGAGTAAGCATGGTTGCACAACCAGCATAATTGAAGATACAGTAGCTTCAATATGCGATTAAAAAATACTTGGATAGATAGGAAAATTATCCTATCCAATGGTCTTACTTCTTTAGATGAAAAAGACTGATTCCAAATCGAAATGAACCATTGCTCATGACCCAAGTCTTTCTTTTTCAAAATGGTCAACAAACCGGACCATATCAGTTGGAAGATCTGCAAAACTGGATATATTCTGGCCAGCTAAATATTACGGATCAGGCTTGGTTTGAGGGATGTGCAAACTGGGTCACCTTGGCCGAGGTACCAGGAATTATTTTGCCGCAGGGCGGGCAGGGGGACCGGTCAGCAGATGTTCCTCCCTTCGAGGCCTATGAGGGAGAGGATCCGTATTTGTTTATCAGTTATTCCCATCAGGATGCCCATCTGGTTTATCCGGAAATCACTCAATTACGGGATGCAGGGTACAATATCTGGTATGATGAAGGTGTTGCTGCCAGTAATGAATGGCCCGAAGAAATTGCCAATGCGGTACTTGGTTGCAGCGTCTTTCTTTGCTTTATTTCCCCGCGGGCAACAGATTCCATCAATTGCCGAAATGAGATAAATCTGGCTTTGAATGAGAAAAAGCCCTTTCTGGGGATCCATTTGGAAGAGACCGAATTGCCCCCTGGACTGCGCCTACGTATGGGGGATTTACAGGCGATTATTAAAGACAAGATTCCTCCGGACAGATATTTTTCCAAAGTTGCGGGAACTCTCGATCAATTGTTAGGCCGTAAAGTGAAGGTGAATCTAGGGGCCGTGGAAAAAGCATCCACCTTGCATGTTTCCAGGGATGGGCAAACCTTTGGCCCCTACACCTTTGAACAGGCCAATCAATTTTTACAGGCCGGACAATTACTCGTCTCCGATTATGCACTGCTTGAGGGGCAGACCGAATGGAAGTTTCTCCCAGATGTGCTCAAAGCAATGGGAGAGGCGGCGAGAAGGCATGCCAGGGCGGAAACCGCAGATTTGCCTGCTTCGGGGCAAGTACCCCCGCAAGAGCCAAGGACCCCGAAGAAAAAGCCTTCAGGAAAAAAATCGGTCAGGATTAGTGGAATGAATCCCAAGACCACTACGATCAAGGTCAAAGAGAAAAGTTTAGTCTCCAAACTTTTTGCTACCTTGGCGGTCTTTTTTGTTACAGCCTTGGTGGTTTGCGGGTCAACCTTAGGAGCTTACCTGGTGGCCCCCTCACAAGTAGGTCCGATTGTACGCAAATTCGGCATTCCAATCGAGCAATGGTTCCCTGGGCGAGAGGCAGATTCGGTTGAAATTGTGGAAGCTCCTCCTGGTACCTTACAGGATGTAAAGTTAGCCCCAGAGCAATGGCACCATCTTCGCTCATCCGGTATCACCCTGATGCCGATTGAGGGTGAGGACGGGTTGCAGGTTATTTCACCGGTTGATCCCAAACTTGCCATGAATGATGACGACCTCCGGATTTTGCAATACATTGCCCAGCACTTGGTCATTTTAGATCTCACAAATTCGCAGGTCACGGATCAGGGCTTGGTGGTTTTGCAAAAGTTTCCAAACCTGAAAAAATTAATTCTGGAAGGCTCTGAAAAAATCACCATCAATGGGGTACGCAATATTGCCACCATGCCAAGCCTGGAACTGATCAATTTGATTCGTTTAAAATTAGACGATTCTGTGGTGGATATCCTATCCAAAATGGGAAGCCTTCAGCAGGTCTTTCTTTACCAAACCGGGCTTTCAGCAGACGCGATCCAAAAACTTAAAGACGCTCGTCCGCGCATGTTTGTCAATGCAGGTTAGGATTTGGTCGTTACAATTTTCGACTTTCGCCCCGGGAAACAATTCTGGCAAATCATACAGCCTAATCCATGGCATGACCGTGCGGAGCAATGTTCCCGGCCGTAATAAATGATCTGCAGATGGAGGCAATTCCATCTTTCTTTTGGGAAGTGCCTTTTTAAATCTTTTTCGGTCTGGGTCACACTTTTGCCCGAAGTCAATTTCCATCGCTGGGCGAGTCGGTGAATGTGGGTATCCACGGGAAAGGCGGGATGACCAAAGGCCTGGGCCATGACCACGGATGCAGTCTTGTGTCCAACGCCTGGCAGTTCCTCCAAATCCTCAAAATTCCCTGGCACCTCACCCTTATGCTTTTCATTTATAATAATGGACAGGTCATGGATTGCCTGAGCTTTCCGGGGAGCCAGCCCACAGGGGCGGACAATCGCATTGATCCGGTCCACGCTTTGCTTAGCCATTATTTCCGGCCGATCAGCCAGATCAAAGAGGGCAGGGGTAATTTTATTTACCCGTTCATCCGTACACTGGGCGGATAAAAGTACCGCGATCAGTAGAGTGTAAGGATCTCGATGGTTCAGGGGAATGGGAGGATTCGGATACAACTGATCAAGGGTTTGATCAATGTAAACGATCCTTTCCCTAAGGTTCACCCTCTTATGTAGTATGGAAGTGGGGTACTCCTTATTTCTTATAGTTGGCGGCTTCCTCCGAACCAGAGGTGGCAGAACCCTTGGAATAGGAGTGTGCGCCCATCCCAGCAAGTTGGCCGTTTTGTACGATCAGGTAGGGATCCCGGATGGGTGAACCATCGAAAAAGCATTCAAGAATTTCACGAACGCCAGCGGCATACCTTGCCTGGGCGGACAGGGATGTGCCTGAGGTGTGCGGGGTCATCCCGTGGTGAGGCATCGTGCGCCAAATGTGGTCATTGGGTGCAGGTTGAGGAAACCAGACATCGCCCGCATATCCACTAAGCTGTCCGGATTCAAGGGCCCGGGCAATGGCCTCGCGGTCACAAATCTTACCACGGGCGGTGTTTACGATGTAAGCACCCTTGCGCATCTTTGCTATCATTTCGTCATCGAACAAATGCTCAGTTTCTGGATGGAGCGGACAGTTGATAGTCACGACATGACAGACAGAGACCAGAGACTCCACACTTTCGTGGTGTGTGAGGTTGAGTTCACTTTCAATTTCCGCGGGCAAACGGTGCCGGTCAAAATAATGAAGGTGCACATCAAAGGGTTTCATCTTGCGCAGCACATCCAGCCCAATTCTGCCAGCCGCAACCGTACCCACATGCATGCCCTCAACATCGTACGAACGCTGAACGGCGTCGGCTATGTTCCACCCGCCCTCGTTGACGATTCTGTGTTGGTTGTGGTAGTCACGAACCAGGGACAAGATCATCATTACTACATGTTCGGCAACCGATCGGGAATTGCAGTACGTAACCTCAACCACATCGACATTATGATCCATGGCTGCCTGTAAGTCCACATGGTCCGAACCAATACCCGCAGTGATGGCCATTTTCAGGTTGGGGGCCGATTCCATCCGCTCGCGGGTCAGGTAGTAGGGGAAGAAGGGCTGGGAAATAACAATATCGGCATCCACCAGTTCTCTATCTGCCTGGCAACCCTCGCCGTCTTTATCCGATGTGACCACAAAGGTATGCCCTGCGTCCTCGAGAAATTTCCTAAGTCCAAGTTCGCCGGAAACACAGCCAAGCAACTGACCGGGGGTAAAATCAATCCCCTTGGGGGATGGCAAACTCATACCGTCGGGGTATTTTTCCAACTTGGGAAGATCGTCCAGAGGATAATTTCCAGGCATGCCTGTTTTAGGGTCATCATAGAGTATGCAGAGAATCTTCATGTCTTGGGTACCTTTCTGGTTGGGGAGTTGAGAGACCAAGATTCTGAAAGCATTTATGTGACTTTGTCACGGACAATCTTAAAATCGAAAAGTGAGACAATCTGTCACGATCTTCAGGAAGCATGATACAAGTGGAGTCACATCCCAACTTGCACATGCGTAATGATCCATCTAGAATGCCTTTATATATCGACGGTTTGCGTGCATGCACATTCGGTATGTATCCTGCAACTATAACCTTGATATGAATGTAGAACCCGAAAAATTTACCGAGCTTGGAATTGCCGCGATACAGGAAATGGCAGAGGTGGCGAGGCGTAATGGCCAACAGGAGGTCGAGGTTTGGCACCTTCTTACCGCCCTGATGAATCAGGAAAACGGAATTGTTCCGGCTTTGATGGATGAAATGGGCGTGGGCACCGCTCCGGTGCAGCTTGCCTTGCAGCGCGAAATGCAAAAACTCCCCAAGATCGCCGGGAATGTAAATACTGCCCGGTCATACGCATCGGCTGCCCTGACTGAGGCTGTGGAAAAAGGACAACAAATATCCAGGGAGATGCAGGATGATTATATCAGCACCGAACATCTTTTGCTTGGCTTATCCGCCGTTGGAAAGCCCGCTACTTTTCAACAGTTCCTCAAAAATTTTTCCCTGAGCGAAAAGAAAATAAAAGATGCCATTCTTAAGGTGAGGGGTGGCCAGAAAGTGACATCAAAAACTCCAGAAAATTCTTTTCGTGCTTTGAAGAAGTATGGCATTGATTTGGTGGAACAGGCAAAGTCAGGCAAGTTGGATCCGGTGATCGGAAGAGATTCCGAAATCCGTAGGGTTATTCGCATCCTTTCACGGAAAACCAAGAATAATCCCGTATTGATTGGCGAGCCCGGAGTGGGCAAGACTGCAATTGTGGAGGGCCTGGCTCAACGGATTGTTCGGGGAGATGTGCCGGAAGGCCTAAAGGATAAGACTATTTTTACTTTGGAAATGGGATCCCTGCTTGCCGGGGCAAAGTTTCGTGGCGAGTTTGAAGAGCGTTTAAAAGCAGTGCTCAATGAGGTGAGCAAATCGGAAGGGCGGATTGTTTTATTTATCGATGAGATGCACACCATTGTTGGAGCAGGCAAGGCAGAGGGAGCGATCGATGCGGGCAATATGCTCAAGCCAATGCTTGCCAGGGGAGAGCTCAGGTGTATTGGGGCAACCACCCTGAATGAATACCGCAAGCATGTCGAAAAGGATGCAGCCCTGGAGCGCAGGTTTCAAACCGTGCTGGTCGAGCAGCCCAATGTGGAGGACACCATTTCGATTCTTCGTGGATTACGGGAGCGCTTTGAAATTCATCATGGCGTGAACATTCGCGATGAAGCTATCGTTCAGGCCGCGGTCCTATCCAATCGCTATGTGTCAGACCGTTTCCTGCCTGACAAAGCCATTGATCTCGTGGACGAGGCATGTGCCATGATCCGTACTGAGCTGGACAGTATGCCTGCGGAACTGGATGAAGTTAGCCGGCGCGTTCTCCAGTTGGAAATTGAGGAGACTGCCCTGAAGCAGGAAAAAGACAAGTCGAGTAAGGAACGCCTGGAGGTTTTGCGCAAGGAACTTGGGAATGCCCGGGATAAAATGGAGACCATTAAGCGGCAGTGGGAAAACGAGCGCAAGGGGATCGACAATGTCAGGGTGCTTCGCGAACAGATTGAATCAACCCGGGCAGAAATGGAGCGTGCCGAGCGTGCCTATGACCTGAACCTTGTTGCCGAACTTAAGCATGGAAAACTGCCCAAGCTTGAAGCCGAGCTAGAATCCCTAGAGCAGATGGAGCGCCAGGAGGATGCCATCCTTAAGGAAGAGGTCACCGCGGAGGAGATCGCAGAGATTGTTGCCAGATGGACTGGGGTTCCTGTGACCAAGCTAATTGAGGGAGAGCGGGATAAGCTGCTCCGTTTACAAAATATTTTGCACGAGCGTGTAATTGGGCAGAATGAGGCAGTGGATGCCGTGACCGAGGCGATTTTGCGTGCTCGGGCAGGTATTAAGGATCCACACCGGCCCATCGGGTCCTTTCTTTTTCTTGGCCCCACCGGTGTGGGCAAGACCGAGTTGGCCAAGACATTGGCGGAGAGCCTGTTTGATAGTGAAAACAATGTCGTACGGATTGACATGTCCGAATATATGGAGAAGCACTCCGTCGCCCGGTTACTGGGTGCACCCCCAGGATATGTAGGCTACGAAGAGGGGGGCCAATTGACTGAGGCGGTCCGCCGCAAGCCTTACTGTGTTATTCTTTTTGATGAAATTGAAAAGGCTCACCCCGATGTATTTAATGTCCTGCTTCAGTTAATGGATGATGGCCGGTTGACCGATGCCCAGGGTCGTACGGTTGATTTTAAAAATGTGGTGGTGATCATGACCTCAAATGTGGGAAGCCGATATTTGCAGGACAATTTGCTGAATCAAGAAATATCCGAGTCTGTCAGGGAATCGGTCATGGCAGAATTGCGCGATCATTTCCGGCCCGAGTTTTTAAACCGGATTGATGATGTTGTCCTGTTCAAACCCCTGTCGCTTGAGCAGATTACTTCCATTGTCGATCTGTTGCTCGATAGCCTGAATAAAAGGCTATCAGACCGGAAAATACGGATCGAATTCACCACTTCGGCAAAGAAATGGATTGGAGAAAAGGGATATGATCCGACTTACGGGGCCAGACCATTAAAGCGTTTCCTGCAAAAACAAGTGGAAACTCGACTCGCCCGTGCGTTGGTCGCGGGAGAGGTGCAAGAAGGCTCAACGGTATCTTTTTCGGTGAAGGACGATGCGTTAATCATGAAGGTGGGCTAAATAGAACCTGGAGAATGGGTGGGCAAAAAATGGTTCCATACCATCCAGTGACTAGCTTTTCCTGTCCACCCGGAGGCTTTTCCGAATCACCAAATAAATTGAGGGAACCGATCCGCTGGCTTACGCAAATGACCGGACGGATTTCATAATTACACTTCGGTTAACCGCTAAAAATATCCAGGCATAGAGAATGGCCCCGATCAGGGTTTCCCAGTCCAGTCCATAATCGAGACTTAGTCCATAATCTCGTACCATCGAAATGAGAAGGATCCTGATCCCGAGACAACAACACAAGGATGTACCAAGAATGAGGAGGAACCTCCGGGTGAGCCGGCCCATAAAGACCCGGGAAATTTCCTTGGTACCAAAACCTAAGTGAATAAGGTTGCGGGCGGTCTCAGCCGACTGCACCACAAGCAGCCGGAAACTGCTCGAAAAAGTTGCAATGGAAAGTAGGGAAACCAGACTGCCCAACCCTGCCAATCCCCAGACGAGTAGTTGCACGGCCTTACGAATCCACTCGTCCTGCGGAAATTCCCGATTTGTTTCACAGCCAAGTTTTTGCAGGCCTTCCCAGAATTCTTCGGACGGAGATTGATCCAGTTTCACCAGCAAGCGGGATGGGCCTGCAGATTCTAGACCATCCTCAAGCACCTGGGCGAGGGGGATACGTTCTGCGGGTTGACCCACCGGGGAAAATTCCCATTGCCCGTCTGGCAGTGGATTCCCTTTTTTCAGATCCGAAAGGGCAACGGGAGGACCACTGATTTCACCATCCTTCCACACAAAAAAATATTTCTCCGCTCCCTCCCCCGCAAACTTTGAATTTGCCCATTTGAGAAAACGGGAGGGCACCAGTACGCTGTTGATCCGTTTACTAAAAGCAACAAACCGTCCCTGCATGCGAACCGACTGGTCTGCTCCGATAAAAATTTCAATAGGCATCGCAGATGCCGCCTCCTGGGATAGGGCGGGGTATTCACTACGGGAAGGGGCCAGTCCAAAGTTCCACAAATCTAGGTAAAATTTGGGGACCATGATGGGTACAATGGGGGAACCTTCTTCCCATTCCCAGCTGTCCGCCTTTTGGTCAAGAAAAGAGTCCGGAACCGATTCAAAAAACAGGTCTGCCCGGGCGGCTGCCCCAAGGCCAATTTTTCCAGCTGGCCATATATGTACAGTGACCGGAAAGTGATTCCGGGAGAAACCTCCCACCTCTAAGACTCCGGGGAGTTGGGCAATCTCCTGAATCTCGCTTTCCTGAAAAACCTTATCCTGCTGGGAAAGGTTGAGCAGAATACCCCCCTTAACTGTCTTGTTTAAGGTCACAAAATTGGCCGAGCCATTTTCCTGTGCAAGCAAGAGTTTTGAATCCGCCCAGGTCTGCAGGGCAAGGAGTACCAGGATTGAACCGAGCAGGCATCCAAGGGAGGCAACCAGCAATTCTTTGCTTGGGGAGTTTTTCCCAAGACAACGGTCGAGCAGGGTGGACAATCCGCCAGTCATAACTGAATCGATCGGTCGCAGACCAACGGGCTTATTTCCTGGAGGGAGGTGAGGATCAGCCCGGCTCCATTTTTCTGCCTGACTTCCTCAATCAAGCGAACTGCCAGTTCAGTGTTTGGACGATCAAGATGGCTGAAAGGTTCATCCAGGAAAAGCCAGCGGAATGGTTTGCGCAGGCAGCGAATCAGGGCAATGCGCTGGCGCTGGCCAAGTGAAAGGGTGCTTATTTTCTGGTCGAGCAGGGCACTTACTTCCAGCCGTTCCCCCCATTCCTCAACCGGTGGGGCATGCGGACTTAGGACAGGCAAAAGGTCGAGGTTCTCACGGGCAGTCAAATGAGGAAAAAGGCGAAGGTCCTGAAATAAAATAGATAATTTTTGCGAACGCCATTCCTGCCAGTTTTCAAATGTATGCTCACCCGAAAGGGAGTTGCCCAGTAAGAAGCTGCCCTTAAAATCATTTCTCAATCCATAGAGAATATGAAGCAAGGTGGACTTTCCTTTGCCAGAAGGCGCATAAGCAAGAATGGACTGCCCTTCCTTAAGGGTGAGGTCTTTCCCCCAAATCTGGGAAGCCGTTACCAAGGGAGCGGGCAGGGGGGCAGGGATGATTTGCTTTAGCTCAATCTTCATGGCAGGAGATTGCAAAGGTTGGAACCGGTCATCGCCTCCATCTCCGGGTTATCCGCATTCACAGAGTCTTTAAATTCCTCGAGAAATGTTCTGAACTCAGGTTTTTTTTGAGTTTTTGGATAGATGAGCAAGGGATAGTCAGTACCCCACAGAATTTTTTCCGGGCCGGTGCTATCAATCAACTGTTGGTAAATGGATGGGGGATAGAGCAACGGACAAGCAGCCAGATCGAAGTAAAAGTTTTCCGGGACTGGATGGTTCAGGGCATAGAGAGCCCCAGCGTGAGCCAGGATGATTTTGAGTTCTGGCAACTCCTTGGACAGCCAGAGAAAATCCTCCATCGGGGTGAGGGTTTTGCCCGGGTAATGCTTCCCAGAAGGGTCGGTGACATGAAAGTTTACCGGCCATCCATGGCTACAGGCAAATTCCATCACCCGTATCCACTCTTTGTCCCGTATCGAAAAGCCCTGTGCCCAGGGGTGCGATTCTCCGATTCCTTGAAATCCATCTTCTCTGGCCTGTTTTAAATACTCTAGGATATCTGGAATGCCCGGCCTTACCGAAAGAAAGCAGATGAAACGATCGGGATCCTGCTCCATCCATGTACGGTGCCAGTTATTGGCTTCGATACAGGTTTGGTACTTCTCCCAATACCAGCCAAGGAGTACACATTTTGCCACACCAGCCGCATCCATATCATGGAGCATAGTTTTGCGGTCTGCCCAGCCCTGTAGGGTTGTCCGGTCGGATGGACTGACCATACTTAGCCACTTTTCTTCCCCGGTACGAACGGCAAAAGCAACTGGGTCTGCGATTACTTCTTCAGAATAGCGGTGAGTGTGTGCATCGATGATCATGCCAGATTTCTATTCCGCTCATTCTCAGGCCCGGGTAAAGCCCAAAAGGTGGGGTGAAGTTCAGGATTTCTTGGCTGCCTCGCTCGCGGCAAGCTTGCGGATAAGAGTTGCCTCAATAAAGGCGGCAAACAAGGGATGGGCCTTGGTCGGTTTCGATTGAAATTCCGGGTGAAACTGTACGGCCACAAACCATGGATGATCCTTCACCTCCACAATTTCGACCAAATCACGCTCCGGATTTACCCCTGCCACGATCAATCCGGCAGATTCCATCTCTTCCCGGAAATGATTATTGAATTCAAACCGGTGACGGTGCCTCTCGGATACTTCTTCCTTGTCGTATGCCTGGCGGGATGCGGTGCCTGGTTTTAATCTGCATGGGCAAGCCCCCAGTCGCATGGTGGCACCTTTGTCAGAAACCGACTTCTGGTCATCCATAATATGAATCACCGGATGGTCGGTGTCTGGATCAAATTCGGTACTGTTTGCATTCTCTTTTCCAAGCACATTGCGGGCAAAATCAATCACTGCGATCTGCATACCCAGGCAGAGTCCAAAATAGGGAATCTTTTGCTCCCGGGCATACTTGGATGCAAGGATCTTTCCTTCGGTTCCCCGGTCACCAAATCCACCGGGCACCAGGATGCCGTCCAATCCCGTGAGGTGAGCCTCGGGGCCGTCCCGCTCGATTGCTTCCGCATCCAAATGAACCACTTCCACACCGGTGTCATTACGGATTCCTCCATGCACCAGGGATTCATTGACCGATAAATAAGAGTCCTGCAGATCAACATATTTTCCGATCATACCAATTTTCACACGGTGCTTGGGGTGAACCAGGCGGTGAACCACTTCTTCCCACTGGTCCAGTTTCGGGGCAGGAGCATCCAGGCCAAGAAACCGGGTAACCAGGGTGTCCAGGCCTTCTTGCTTCAACATGTGCGGAAGCTCATAAATGGAGTGGGTCACATCCATTTCCTCAATCACAGCTTCTTTGGGAACACTGCAAAAAAGGCTGAGCTTCTCCCGGATTTCTTCCGTGATCGGTTGTTCGGTCCGGCAAATTAAAATATCAGGCTGTATGCCAATTTCCCGCAATTTGGCCACACTTTGCTGGGTTGGTTTGGTCTTTAGCTCGCCGGCTGCACGCAAGCTGGGCAGCAGGGTCATGTGCACGAAAAGTACATTTGCTTTTCCCACTTCGCTGGCAAATTGACGCATCGCCTCGGTGAAAGGCAGCCCCTCGATATCTCCAATGGTTCCCCCTATCTCCGTGATTAAAACATTTACCCCTTCTCCCGCAGCGTAGATACGGTCCTTGATTTCATTGGTTACATGGGGAATAACCTGTACCGTTTTACCGAGATAATCCCCACGCCTTTCCTTGCGAATGACGGACTCATAAATCTGGCCGCTGGTCAGGTTATTGAAACGGGTAAGTTTTCCGGAGGTAAAACGTTCGTAATGTCCGAGGTCAAGATCGGTTTCGGCACCATCGTCCAAAACATAGACCTCCCCATGCTGGAAAGGACTCATCGTCCCGGGATCCACATTGAGGTAGGGATCAAATTTTTGGATTCTGGTGGTTAGCCCGCGCTGTTCAAGCAATGCACCCAATGCACCCGAGGTAAGTCCTTTACCCAATGACGAAACCACCCCGCCTGTAATAAAAATATACTTCATCTTTCTTATTCGACAGTATCTATCCATGACGTAGGAAAGAAGGGGGTGGCAACCAAGATTTATTCACCGGAATAAAAGTTCGCCCCGTTGGAATACTTAATTGTGTTTGCGCAATTATTAATTTTACTAATTCTAATTTCTAATACCTCGATTCTTTCCGCCTTTTCTCTCGTCATCTATTTGTGTGGGATGAAAATGGCTCTATAAAATAGATTAGTCATGCAATCCTCATTGATCAAAAAATACCTTATGGCCTTGACCGGTATCGTACTGGTTGGGTTTGTTTTTGTCCACATGGCTGGCAACCTTCAGGTGCTGCTCGGCCAGGCGGCAATCAATGCCTACGCAAACGCCCTGCAAAATTTACCCCTTCCCATCCTCTGGGGCTCGCGCCTATTTCTCCTCGTCTGTGTATTGGTTCATGCCTACACCGCCTACCAACTCATCCGGGAGAACCGTGCCGCCCGCCCGCGTTCCAATGAAGTGGAGGTTACCAAGCGTGCGGGCTGGTCTTCCCTGCGGATGGGGTTTACCGGCTCCCTGATGTTGGCATTCATTGTTTTTCACCTGCTGCATTTCACCATCCGTTCGATCTTTCCGGAATACAATGATTTGAAAACCACGGTGGGATCCCCCGATGGTTCAGAAATACATGATGTCTACTCGATGATCCTTGCTGGCTTCCGGGTCGATGCCATCTCTGGCTTCTATGTATTTTGCATGTTTCTTTTGTGCCGCCACCTCGCCCATGGAGTTTCCAGTATGTTTCAGACCCTCGGTTTGCGCTCGGAGAGCTGGCGGGCGAAACTCGACCTGGCTGCCTCCGCTTATGGGTGGATAATTTTTGCCGGCTTTTCCGTCATTCCTGTACTGGTGATCGCCCAGAAGTATGGCCTGATCAATTGTCTCGAGACCACCTGTGGTTCTTCCTGCTCCGTCAACCTGTAAACTTTCCGCCTCATGAATCTCGATTCGCAAATCCCAGAAGGTCCACTTTCCGACAAGTGGGAAAATCATCGTTTTTCTTCCAAGCTGGTCAATCCGGCGAACAAGAGAAAGTTCAAGATCATTGTGGTGGGTTCCGGATTGGCGGGCGGTTCGGCCGCGGCCACCCTTGGCGAACTTGGATACAATGTGGATTGCTTTTGTTATCAGGATACCCCACGACGGGCACACTCCATTGCGGCACAAGGCGGAATCAATGGGGCAAAGAATTACCAAAATGACGGGGACAGTGTCCACCGGCTCTTTTACGACACCATCAAAGGGGGGGACTTCCGTTCCCGGGAGGCAAATGTTCACCGCCTTGCCCAAAACAGTGTAAACATTATTGACCAGTGTGTGGCCCAGGGCGTGCCCTTTGCCCGTGAATATGGTGGCTTGCTCGCCAACCGTTCCTTTGGGGGAGCTCAGGTAAGCCGAACCTTTTATGCCCGCGGACAGACTGGGCAACAACTTCTCCTCGGAGCCTACAGTGCCCTGAGCAGGCAGATTGCCGCCGGGCAGGTGAAGATGCATGTCAGGCAGGAAATGCTCGACCTCATTGTGGTGGATGGTCATGCCAAGGGTATCATCACCCGGAACCTGGCCACCGGAGAACTCAAGGTATGGACCGCAGATGCGGTGCTTCTTTGCACGGGAGGGTATGGCAATGTGTACTACCTGTCCACCAACGCTATTGGTTGTAATGTGACCGCCACTTTCCGGGCATACCGCCGGGGTGCCGGCTTTGCCAATCCCTGCTTCACTCAAATTCATCCGACCTGTATACCGGTCTCCGGGGATCACCAGTCCAAGCTTACCCTGATGTCGGAATCCCTTCGTAATGATGGCCGAGTATGGGTCCCAAAAAATGCGGAAGATTCCGGAAAATCCCCTTCTGAAATTCCAGAAGATGCCCGGGATTATTACCTGGAGCGCAAGTATCCAAGCTTTGGCAATCTTGCCCCCCGGGATATCTCCAGCCGTTCCGCCAAGGAAGCCTGTGATGAAGGCCGTGGGGTTGGTCCGGGAGGTCGCGGGGTTTACCTTGATTTTGGAGATTCGATCAACCGGCTTGGCGAAAATGTAATCCGTGAACGCTATGGGAATCTGTTTGAAATGTATGAACGGATAACCGGGGAAAATGCCTACCAGCGTCCCATGCGGATTTACCCGGCTATTCACTACACCATGGGCGGTCTCTGGGTGGACTATAATTTGATGAGCACCATTCCCGGATGTTTTGTACTGGGAGAGGCAAACTTTTCTGACCACGGGGCAAACCGGTTGGGGGCAAGTGCCTTGATGCAGGGCCTTAGCGATGGATATTTTGTCATTCCTTACACCATTGGAAATTACCTGACCTCTGTAAGCTCGGGAGCTATTGATCCCGAGGGGGAAGCCGCCCGGGAAACCCTGGAGTCGGTCAAGGAACGGGTTTCTCAGTTAGTTTCTTCCAAGGGCAAGCGTTCCTCCCGTTCCTACCACAAGGAACTGGGCAATATCATGTGGGAGTATGCAGGCATGGCCAGAAACGAACAGGGATTAAACAAAGCAATTGGCCAGATTCAGGATCTCCGGGATGACTTTAACAAAAACCTGCTGGTGACCGGAACGGGCGAGGAGTACAACATGGAACTGGAAAGATCAGGCCGGGTGCGGGACTTTTTGGACTTCGGGGAATTGCTCTGCCGCGATGCCCTGGACCGCAACGAATCATGCGGTGGGCATTTCCGCGAGGAGTACCAAACCGAAGACGGGGAGGCCACCCGCAATGACGATGAATTTGCCCATGCCGCAGTCTGGGAATTCAAGGGCGATGGGGAAGTCCCTGCCCGTCACAAAGAAGATTTACAATTTGAAGAGGTCAAACTTGCGGTGCGCAGTTACAAATAAGGAAAGATTCCCATGAAATTATTTCTTAAAGTATGGAAACAGGACGGGCCAGAAGATGAGGGCCGTTTCGAATCACATGTGCTCGATGGTGTATCCGAGGATTCTTCCTTCCTCGAAATGCTCGACCAATTAAATGAGCAGTTATTGGACCAGGGTAAAGAACCGGTCGCATTCGATCACGACTGCCGCGAGGGAATCTGTGGGACCTGTTCGCTCAATATCAACGGCTTTGCCCACGGTCCGGAAAACTCAACCACCACTTGCCAGTTGCACATGCGCAAGTTTAACGATGGGGACACCATCACCATTGAACCTTTTCGTGCCAAAGCATTTCCGGTGGTTCGCGATCTGGTGGTCGACCGTTCCGCCTTTGATAAGATTATTCAGGCGGGTGGTTTCATTACCGTGCGCACCGGCAGTGCCCCGGATGGCAATGCCTTGCCCGTTCCCAAGAGTGATTCCGATCTCGCCATGGATGCCGCCCAGTGTATCGGTTGTGGTGCCTGTGTTGCCTCCTGCAAGAATGCCTCTGCTATGCTCTTTACCTCCGCCAAGGCGGGACATCTAAACATGCTCCCGCAGGGACAGGCGGAAAAAGATACCCGGGTGCTCAACATGGTCGCGGCAATGGACGAGGC
>CALKMX010000097.1 GCA_938091675.1 uncultured Opitutales bacterium | reverse complement strand
AGGACCTGGCCTGCCCGGGCAAATGCAGAAATCATTAATCCGTTCCAGTCCGTCCAAACCTTGTCGTCAAGTTGAGGATGTGTGCGTTTATTTCTCTCGAGAAAAAGTTGGGTACGAATCTTGTCCAGTCTTTCTGATAGAAGATTGGCGTCCATACCCTTGGTGCCCGCATACTCGGAAATGGATTGGGAAAGGTGGGGGATGTTTGACCCCGTTTTTTGGCGTGTTGCCTCATCCAAATAATTCCCCGTAGTTTCACACTTATGAATTTGAATAAAGAGCTCGGCATCATCCTGCCCTAAAACGGAGGTGAGCTCCTCGGTCGTCCAGAGATAAAATTTTCCTTCCTCGCCTTCACTGTCGGCATCTTCGGCCGAATAAAATCCACCATTTGGTGAGGATAGTTCCCGCTCCACATATGCCAGGGTGTTTTCACAGGCTTGCTTAAAAAAGGAGTCTCCGGAAACCTGGTAGGCTTCCAGGCAAGCGACTGAAAAGAGGGCCTGGTCGTAGAGCATCTTTTCAAAATGGGGAACGAGCCATTCGGCATCGGTGGAATAGCGGTGAATGCCCCATCCCACCTGATCATAAGTTCCACTCAGACGAATCTGCCGGAGAGTGTGTGTGACCATGCTGCGTGCATTCTCATTACCGGTTCTGTGGTAATAGCGTAACAAAAAGGACAGGGCATGAGGGGTGGGGAATTTGGGCTCATTCCCAAAGCCTCCATGGACAGGGTCATAACTGGTGGATAGGGAATCAAAACACCGGTCCAGGTGACTGGCATTTAGGTCCCCCCCTGACTGGCTTGTCTGGGCTTTGGTTAAATTGTGGGTAATGGCCCGGCCTATCTCATGGACTTTTTCCCGTTCTTCCTTCCAGACGCGGGCAAAGTGGGGGAGCAGTTCGAGCATGGAATTTTTCGGGAAATAAGTTCCCGCGAAGAATGGGATTTTTTGTGGGGACATGATCACCGTCATGGGCCAGCCTCCACGACCGGTCATCATCTGGGTGACCGACATGTACACATGATCGAGGTCAGGCCGTTCCTCACGGTCCACTTTGATGCAGATATAATCCCTGTTCAGTAACTGGGCAACTTCATGATCTTCGAAGGATTCTTTTTCCATCACATGGCACCAGTGACAGGTGGTATATCCAATAGACAGAAAGATAGGTTTGTCCTCGGATACCGCAAGGCTGAGTGCCTCTTCGCCCCATGACCTCCAGTCAATTGGGTTGCGGGCGTGTTGCAGCAGATAGGGGCTGCTTTCAAAAATTAAACGGTTGAATTCATTGCCACCATCCGGGGGTAGGCGGGCAATTTCCTCCTGGTTAGGCAATTTGGCTTCCATTACGTAAGGTGCAGGTTCCGCGAGGCCGGCACTGGTTGTGGGTACATCAGAGCAGGAGAAAAACAAACCAGGGAATAGGCCCCAAAGCAAAAAGGCATGGAGCAGGCACGGACAAGGAATGCGACGGTCAGCAGATTTTTCAGGCAACGGATATGAGTTGCTTTAGGGATTGCACCCGTTCATCGATGACGGATTTCCCTGCCGATTCCAAACGCTCACACCCAAATGCCTCCACCGTCAGGCTGGCGGTGCATGTAGCATAGAGCATGGCTTCCTTGATCGCAGAAAAGTCCGAACGCTGGCGGGATGCAAGACGACCGATCAGGGCACCCGCGAAGGAATCTCCGGCACCGGTAGGGTCATGAAGTTGGGTAACAGGGAAGGCAGGAAGGGCAAACAGGCCATCTTCGTGAAAGAGGACTGCTCCATGTTCTCCCTTTTTTATGATCACACACTGCGGGCCCATTTCGCGGAGTTTATTTCCGGCAAGGATTACATTGGATTCCCCGGTAATTTCTTCTGCCTCCGAATCGTTAATCACAAAAAGGCTGACTTTTTTGATGAGGGAGAGCAGAGCCTCGCGCTCGGTCTCAATCCAAAGGTCAATAGTGTCTGCAAGCACGAAGGAAGTGCCGGATAATTGATCAAGCACATGCATTTGCAGGGCCGGATGGATGTTGCCTAAGAGCACAAACTCAGAATCCATGTAGGATTGTGGAAGATCGGGTCGGAACTTTTCAAAAACATTGAGCCGGATATCGAGGGTGTCCCGACGGTTAAAGTTTTCATGATATTTCCCTTTCCAAAAGAATGTGGGCCCGGAATCGTCGCGTTGCACGCCTTCCAAATCGATAGCCCTTGCCCGGAGACGATCGAGGTCAGACTCGCCAAAATCATTTCCCACCACTCCAACCATGCGCACCTGGGTGAAATAACTGGCTGCAAATGAGCAGTAGGATGCGGCACCACCGAGAATTCTTTCTTTCTCTGCTTGTGGGGTAATGACATTATCAAAGGCGACCGAACCAACCACCAGCAGGGGGGAGGACTCGGCAGAATCGGATGCAATTAAATCAGGCATATTATTTATGGATATCTGGGGGAAAGGGTTGAGGCAAGAGGCAAGCCACAGGCCAACATCATCTAGGAGGGCATTTTTACTTCAATGATCGGAAAGCTGCTTGCCAATACAACCTGGTCGTCAATTTCGATAAGAATGGAATAATTTCCAGGTGCATCAAATTTCAAACGGTGAATATCGTTGATTAAATTGATACGGTGTTGCGGACCGGGAGATTCAAATCCCCGGTTGATAATGGTTCTTGGCTCTTCTTCTGCCATGGGCAACCCGATGGTCATTTTTAACTGGTGTTTGCCAATGGTTAGATCGGAAAAGGAGAGAAACCAGACCATTCGAGGGTGGATAACGGGGAAATCCTTGGCCCGCAGGCTTGAAAAAATTCCCAGCAGCGTGTGTTTTCCGGTTGCTGGATCAACATAGACACTGTCACAGGTGATCCATGCGAGAACTTGTGGTTTGGTGGACATGAAACTGGGAAGGTGTATTAGTTGTTGGTTGCAGCCAATCCGCTCCGAAGCAGAAGGGCATTGGTGTCTGGCGGGCGGCCCATGAAGTCGTGAAACAATTCATCTGCCGGGCGGGAATTCCCCGTACTTAGTATACTTTGTCTGAAATCACGGCCGGTGCGTGGGTTCATAATTCCCTCTTTTTGAAAACGGGTAAAGGCATCCGCATCCAAAACCTCGGCCCACTTGTAGGAGTAATAGGCGGTGGCATAGCCCATCGGGTTGCCAAACAGGTGGCTAAACCGCATCACTATGGTACGGGGAGTGGTTTTGCGCTTTGGGAAATAATCGGACAACCTATCCTGCAGGGATGCTTCCAGGTCTTCCGGAAGATTGGAGGCAAGACTTCGGTGCATGACCAGATCAAGCTTCGAAAAAGCAAGTTGTCTCATCATTGCATTTCCGGCCATGAAGTTCTTTGCTTTGATCATTTTGGCAAAGAGATCCTCCGGGATGGGTTCATTGGATTCATGGTGCCTGGCGAAGAGGTCCAGGCTTTCTCGTTCCCAGCACCAGTTTTCCATAATTTGAGAGGGAAGTTCCACAAAATCCCAGGCTACATTTACTCCATTGAGACTGCGGTGGGCTACCTCTCCGCAGAGGTGGTGCAAAAGGTGTCCAAATTCATGGAAGATCGTTTCCACTTCATAGTGGGTAAGGAGTGCGGGCTTGGACGGGGTGGGGGCGGTCAGGTTCCCACATATCAAGCCCAGGTGAGGGGTGCGGATACCCTCTTTTTGAGGCTCCCCGGTTTTGAGGAAATTCATCCATGCACCCGCCCGTTTGCTGGGCCGTGGGTGCCAGTCTGCATAGAATGAACCGAGCAATCTTTTATCTTCCGAATCGTACAGATCGTAAAACCTCACATCGCTGTGCCACACTTCAACCGGCGTATCATCTGCCCCCGTTTGATTACAGGCTTTGCCCTCAAACAGGGTGGAACGCTCAATTATTTTCAGCCCAAACACCTTGGTCACCAGGGTGAACATTCCCTCAAGCACGGATCGAATGGGGAAGTAGGGACGAAGGTCTTCCTCATCAATGTCGTAGCGTTCTTTTTTCAGCTTTTCGGACCAGTAGCCCACTTCCCAGGGTTCCAACAGGTCGGGAGGGTTTCCCGTTTTTTCAGCTTTGTAAGCCTCCAGTTCCTTATTTTCCTGGTTGAAGAAAGGAAGGGTTTTTTGGTGAAGGTCGGACACGAAGTCATCTGCATTTTTGCCAGATTTTGCCATCCTGCGCGAGAGGGCGACTTCCGCAAAGTCTGGTTTGCCCAGCAATTCAGCTTTTTCTTGGCGAAGTCTCAAAATATCGCTCACAAGCTTGTGATTGTCGTAAGGGTCGAGGCATCCAAGCTCATTGCTGGCCGACCAGATTTCCTGGCGCAAACCATCATCATCCAGGTATTGAAGGGCAGGCACAAGGGAGGGTGCATGAAGGGTGAAAATCCAGGCATTCTTTCCTTTATCTTCACCAAGTTTTTCAATTGCCGTAAGCCGGGCAGTTTCCTTGGCGGTTTCGGGAAGTCCTGAAAGCTTGGATTCGTCCTCTACCACAAGCTGCCAATCATTGGTGGCATCCAGTACCTGTTCCGAGAATTGCTGAGTGGCCAGGGCGAGCTCAGAAGATAACTTTTCAAGCCTGTCTTTTTTGTCTTTGGGCAAATCTGCCCCCGCCTCACGAAAGTCCGCCAATGTTTCATCGAGTAACCTTTTGTCAATCGATGAAAGGGTTTGAGCTTCTTCAGATTCAGAGAAGGTAAGAACTGCCAGCCATAGTTTGGGGTCCAGCGGGATTTTTGCTCCAAACGCAGACACTGCGGGGAGCATTTCATTGTGGGCACTCCTAAGTTCAGGGGAATTGCAGACCGAATCCAAATGAGCGACCAGACCCCATGCATGATCCAGGTCAAGGGTCGCTTGCTCAAGGGCTTTGATGGTGTTTTGGAAAGTTAATTGCCCGGCTTGGAGAGACCGGATATCCTCCAGGTTTTTTTCAGCCCGTTCCAGTGCGATGGTTATTTCCGGTTTGATCCGGTCGTTGGATAACTCGGACCAGACCGGGTGTTTGTCGCGTTCTAAAAAAGGATGTTCGGACATAATTGAATTCGGGTAAGCTTGAACGGTGTTAAATTGAACACTCTAAAGATGTGCCAAAACATAGCAATCCAAAGCAACCAAAGGCAGGCAGTGTGATCTGGTTTGCTTGAAGGTTGCAAAGAAATGGACTATTTTGTAGAACTAAACCAAGATCCATTCATAACTATGAAAGAACAAGTATTTACATTATCTGCCGCCCAAAGTCCTGCTGCCGATCGGGCAGCTTTTATCCGGCGTACCTATTCCCATCTCGCGGTGGCCTTACTCGCATTTATCGGGGTGGAGTATTACCTGGTCAATGCCCCCTTTGCCGCAAAGCTGGCCATGAGCATGACCAGTGGATTTAGTTGGTTGATCGTGTTGGGCTTGTTTATGGGGGTTGGGTATATGGCAGACAAATTGGCCCGTTCGGAAAACTCTGACCAAATCCAATACCTAGGACTGGGTCTTTTTGTGATTGCCGAAGCGATTGTCTTTTTACCGCTTTTGTTTGTGGCAACTATGTATGGCGGGGCTGGGCTTATTCCCACTGCTGGCCTGATGACCCTCTTACTGGTTGGCGGGATTACCGCCACGGTGTTTATTACTAAGAAAGATTTCTCCTTCATGAAAGGTATACTTTCAATCGGGGGATTTGTTGCCCTTGGATTTATTGTTTGCAGCATGATTTTCGGATTTTCGCTCGGTTTGGTCTTTGCCGCGGTCATGGTCCTGTTTGCCGCTGGATCTGTGCTCTACACCACTTCCAACATATTACATCATTATGCACCCAATCAGCATGTGGCTGCTTCGCTGGCATTATTTTCCTCGGTTGCCCTTCTCTTCTTTTACATCCTTCAGGTCTTAATGAGCCTGACCGGGGGAGGGGATGATTAATTTTTTATTTTCTACACGAGCCCACTTTCATCCCACTTTCATTTCCCGAATAACCGGGAGGGTAGGAACGGTCTTACCGTATCTGATGCACCGGTAATCGAGAATTGGATATCGATATCCTCCAAGACCGAGCCGAGAAAATCCCCGGGTGCAAGACCGAATTGAGACCGCGAAAGAGAAAAGAGTCCCTGTATTTGTATAAGGTCTCCTGATCTCCCTTGATATTTTCGGCGCTCCGCCCGGTAATATTTCACCGAGACAGGAATCTGAACCCTACGGTTTGTTCCCTTGATGGACAAATCTCCCACTGCCAAGGCCCGTAATTCTTTGCCGTGCCATGAAAATTCATCGAG
>CALKMX010000096.1 GCA_938091675.1 uncultured Opitutales bacterium | reverse complement strand
CATACCCAAATAACTCCAAAAATTATCTAATCCTGACAAAAATATCTAAAAAATTTTACGCGATTCTAAATTATTTTTATACTTAATCCTTGAGAATATTCTAGATGATCGACCCTCCTGCCAAGAAGTCAGTTGATTTTTAAGGAGTTATAAATCTCCGAAAAATAGAAACTATTCAACGATGGCTGGAGAGTTATTTACTCGGTAAAGGATAATTGGGGATATGAATTGAATAGGGCACACAGATATCCTTCAAAAGTAGTATTTTACCAGACCAATCGTTGACTGATATATTGACTGAGATTTCCGGGAAATATGTCGATTAGGGGTCGCGGGTGCCCACTATCGATCACTTAATAAATGCCTCAATTTTGGCGATGTGTGTCGCTTCTAGACTGAGATTGGTGCAGTCTGGCACTTTGAAACTTTGGTGGAGGTGGCGGGAGTTGAACCCGCGTCCCGCAATCCTTCCCGTTCGGCGTCTACATGCGTAGTTCTCTCTATAATTTAAGCTTGGTGTAGGAAGGAACACCTATCAAGCCGAGCTTGTCTTCAGCCATTTAGCCTCCGATAGACAAACAAACGCTCCGAGGTTTTACCTGCTTTTTAACGCCCCGACCACCCAGCAGGTGTCAGTGGACTGTCGACGTGCAGACTTAAGCTGCGAGAGCTTCGAGCTCAGGCTCGAAGGCAACGATATTATTCTGATTGCCATGTAATGTTTTGACGCATTTTTTACGAGGCCAAGCATCATCCTCGGCATGCAACCAAATTTTCCACATTGCGGTCAAATCCGGAACACCCCCATCAAAGTTTCAAAGAGCAAAGATTACAAAGTAGCTTATTTGTGGCGTGAGGTCAAGGGGGGCAGGATTCTAAATTCCATTGTCCGGAATAAAAAAATGAGCTATCAATAATTTTCCTATGCCAACCCGTACTCCCGCCGATAGCTCCCCAGTTCCCCAGTTTTTTAACCGGGAACTAAGCTGGCTGGCTTTTAATGAGCGGGTACTGGACCAGGCATTTTCAGAGCAGTACCCACTATTGGAACGTACGAGGTTTCTTTCCTTTGTCAGTTCAAACCTGGATCAATTCTATGAGATACGGGTGGCCGGATTGATGCAAAAGGTGGACGCCGGCATTACCCGCCCGAGCCTGGATGGCAGTGCCCCGCAGGAGTTATTGGACGAGGTGCGCCACCGGGCAATGGCAATGTCTCACCGGGAGTACGAATGCTGGCGGCAAAGCTTACAGCCCGCACTGAGCAAAGCCGGGGTGCAGTTCAAATCGATTGAGAAATTAAATAAAGTCGAGTTTACCTGGTTGCGGGCTTATTTCCGCAGGGAGGTATTTCCCGTGCTTACGCCCCTGGCAGTGGACCCCACCCATCCATTCCCTCTGATTTTAAATAAATCCCTCAACCTGTTTGTTTCTCTGCGTAATTTGCGGCAGAAAAAAGCAAAACCTTTGCGGGCGATCGTGCAGGTGCCGAGGATTCTTCCCCGCCTGGTAAAGATCGAACCACCTGGAGCGAAAGAGGATGTTTTTGTATTTCTGAGTGAAGTGGTACGCCACTTTGTGGCGGACCTGTTCACCGGACATGAGGTAGTCGGGGCATGGGCTTTCCGGATAACCCGCAACAGTCATTTGTATGTGGACGAGGAGGAGGTGGAAAACCTGCTGCTGAGCATAGAGGAAGAATTGCACAACCGTAGACGCGGTGCTGCGGTGCGTCTGGAAATCGATGAAAATGTGGACGGGGATGTGCTCCAGTATCTGCTCAAATCTATCCATTTGAGCGAGGCTGATGTGGTGCGGATTAATGGGCCGATCAACCTATACCGCTTAATGAGCCTGCCAGATATGGTGGAGCGGTCCGATCTTAAGTTTTCCCCTTTTGAAGCTCGGGTACCCAATGCCCTTGCCCAGCGAAGTAAATTATTTCAGGAAATTTCGCGGAATGAAATTCTGCTTCATCATCCTTACGATTCATTCACTCCAATGGTCGACTTGCTTAGGGCAGCGGCAGAGGACCCAGAAGTTTTTGCAATAAAGCTAACCATTTACCGAACCAGTGGGGATTCGCCGGTGATTAAAGCCCTGATGGATGCCGCCCAAAATGGTAAGCAGGTGACTGCCATGGTGGAGTTGAAGGCCCGTTTTGACGAGGAGGCAAATGTCACCTGGTCGAGGAAAATGGAAGAGGTGGGCGTTCATGTGGTCTACGGGTTAAGCGGGTTGAAGACGCACTGTAAGTGCTGCCTGATTGTGCGCCGGGAAGGGAGTAAGCTTAAGCGGTACGCCCATTTGGGCACGGGCAACTATAATCCAAGCACGGCGAAGAGTTATACCGATTACAGCCTTTTTACCAGTGATACTTCGTTTACCGCAGACCTGGCCAACCTGTTTAATACGCTAACTGGATATACCCGTAAGCCGACCTTCAAAAAAATTCTGGTGGCTCCGTTTAATCTGCATACTGAAATGATCCGGTTGATCCGGGAGGAAGCGGCAGTCGCCCAAAAGGGGAAGGACGCCAGAATTGTGATCAAGGTAAATTCACTGGTCGATCCGGACGCCATCCAGGAACTTTACCTGGCATCGCAGGCGGGGGTAAAAGTGGACCTGGTGGTCCGTGGTATCTGCGGGTTGGTCCCGGGTGTGAAAGGACTGAGCGAGACCATTACGGTTCGCAGCCTGCTTGGCAGGTTTCTTGAGCATAGCAGGGTTTACCACTTCTCCAATGCTCCACAGGGCAAAAGAACCTACCTGGGAAGTGCGGACTGGATGCCCCGTAATTTTTTCCGCCGGGTGGAAGTGGTCTTTCCGGTGGAGAACAGTGAGACGGAAAAAGAGGTGCTTGAAACTATGGACGGATTTTTTCGGGATAATGAATTTGCCACGGAACTACGAAGCCGTGGAAATTATGTTTCCGCACCCAAGCGGGGGAAAAAGAAATTTGCGTTGCAGGACTATTTGGTTGAGCAATCGATCGAGGCGACCAACCGGGAAGTTGAAACGCTCAGGCTAGGAAGAGCCACGGGAAAACCCGAAGACCAAGGCGAAGGAAACTAAAAACACCCCCAGGCCGATCACCGGATCGCGGGAAAGGCAGAGAAGTAAACCACCGACCAAGAGTATCGGGGCAAGCGGGCGTTTCCAATCGAACTTCATCATTAACTCAGTTTACCCGAAAGGGGATTTCCAGACTAGAGGAAAATGAGCCACCTGGCGGACGGCCCAGATTGCCCGTGGATCGGGCTACCTGAAGAACCAGGGCATCAAGGGTTGAATTACCCGATGAACGAGTGATGACGGGCTGGAGGAGGGAACCATCCGACCCAATGCGAAACCCTAAATGGGCAACACCACCACTGGATAAATCGGTCTGGGCGAGTAGGCGTTGCCAGACTTGCTCAAGCCTGGACTTCACTCCAGCGAGGTATTGATTGATGAGGGTGGGGGAGATATTCGACGAGCTGGTGGAGGGGGTGTTTACGACGATGGGGGCGAGCTTAAAATCGTTGGGGTTGATCTTGATGTTGACCGGTTTGGTGGGTGGTTGCGTAATCTTTTGCTTGGGCGGAGGCAGGTCGTGCTGCTTACGGAACTGATCAAAGGAAATCTTTTGGGGTTGCGGTTGGGTTACCACCGGTTTGGGCGTAGGCTTGGGGGTTGGCTTGGGAGTTGGGGAAGGTTTTTTGACAACGGGTTTAGGCTTCGGCGGGGTGGGCTTGGGCACTGGTTTCTGGACCACCGGTTGGGGGGTCGGCTTAGGCTTGGGAGGTGTGGGCTTGACCTGAGGGGGGACGGGCGGAGGAGAAGATGCGAGCTCAAACACATGCACGATTTCGGGCTCTTTCTCACAACTTGGGATAAAACTGTAGATCAAAAGACCCAAAGCAAAAACGATGTGGCCAATCAGAGCCACACGAAAGATCCTTCCCTCTCTTTGGTTCATTCCCAGCATATTATTTCTCTCCAGCACCCATTTTTATGATCCCATGGTGTGAACACCAATGGAATGCAATTTTAGGATTAGCGGGGAGGAGATGGAAAATCAACCCCCAAGCACTTGGTTGAGGAAATCAGTAATACCAGTGCGGTATTTTTCCCCTCCAGTCTCGGGCAAGTCGTTGTGACCGGAATTACTAAATTCTAAAAATTGTTTTGGCTCGGGAAGGGCATGAAAAAGTTTTTTTCCATGACGGAAGGGGACAATCTCATCCTCGTGACCATGGATAACCAGAGACTTGTTTTGAATATTGGGAGCCCGGTGGATATTTCGAAAACGGTCCCACGGAAGAACGGGGGTCTCGGTAACGGTGCGGTAGGCTGTAATAAAGGGAGTTTCAAGAATCAAACCTCCAACCCTTTCCTTCTCGGCAAGATAGCAGGACGGGCCGGACCCAAGAGACCTGCCCCAGATAACGATCTTTTCCTTGGGGATATTAAGTTCAGAGGTGAGGTGCTGGAAGGCGGTATCAATGGCATGGTAGCATCCCTGTTCGGAGGGTTTTCCCGGGCTATGCCCATAACCAGGATAGTCATAAGCAAAGACCGACCATCCATCTGCCACCCAGCCAAGGATGAAATCCTCCACCCGGCCAAGATCCTCAGCATTGCCATGGCTGTATAGAATGGTCAGACCCTTGGGGGCTGGAGCAACCCAATGTTTACAGGCAATTTTTCCTCCATTTGCAGATTCAAGAAGAAGCACAGATTCATCGTTCTCATAGCCGGGCTGCCCAGGGGCGGGAAAGAGGATGCGGTCGGCAAATATCCAGGCATAAAAACAAAGAATCAGGTAGAGGATCAATCCAATCAGGGCCATCCTTCCCCAGGGGAAGTAGAGCAGGTCGTCGAGTAAGGTCGTGGATGCCAAAGTGCAGATGTTTGAGATGTCCATTCTGATGTAGCCCTCTTGTTTAATTCCTGCTATGGATGGGGGCGATGAAAATTTGTTGTATCGGAGCAGGATATGTTGGCGGACCAACTATGGCTATGATTGCACACAAGTGTGCGGACATCGAGGTAACAGTGGTCGACTTAAATGAGGAACGGATTGCGGCATGGAATTCCGGGGATCTTCCCGTGTATGAACCTGGGTTGGAAGAGATCGTAACCCAGAACCGTGGGAAGAATTTGTTTTTCAGCACGGAAGTGGATCAGAAAATTCATGATGCAGATGTGATATTCATAAGTGTCAACACTCCCACCAAAGATTATGGGTCGGGAGCCGGGCAGGCGGCGGACTTGCGCTTTGTTGAATCCTGTGCCCGCGGAATTGCCCGTGCTGGCGGGGGGGACAAGATCGTGGTGGAAAAATCGACCGTGCCGGTGCGCACCGCCCAGATGGTCAAAGAGATTTTGGACTCGGCCAACAACGGCTTCCATTATCAGGTGATCTCCAATCCTGAGTTTTTGGCAGAGGGGACTGCTATGACAGACCTGGAAAACCCGGACCGTGTGCTCATTGGTGGGGAAACTTCGCCTGCGGGGCAGGAAGCAGTCCAGCAAGTGGTCAGTATCTATGCCCATTGGGTGCCCCAAGAGCGGATCATAACCACAAACCTTTGGTCTTCCGAACTTTCCAAGCTTACCGCTAATGCTTTTCTTGCCCAGAGGATTTCCAGCATCAATGCAATCTCTGCCCTGTGCGAGGCCACGGGAGCCAATGTCGACGAGGTGGCCAAAGCAATCGGTACAGACAGCCGGATCGGGCCGAAGTTTTTAAAGAGTTCGATCGGGTTTGGCGGTTCCTGCTTCCAAAAGGACATCCTTAACCTTTGCTACCTTTGCCGGCACTTCGATCTTCCCCAGGTGGCGGAGTATTGGGACCAGGTTATCCGGATGAATGAATATCAGAAGGAACGGTTTGTCACCCGTCTGCTCGATTCGATGTTTAACACGGTATCTGGTAAGCGGATTGCCATCCTTGGGTATGCCTTCAAAAAAGATACCAATGATGCCCGGGAATCTCCCGCCATTGGAATTTGTCGCCGGCTGCTCGAGGAAAAAGCAAACCTTGCTATTTATGATCCGAGGGTCTCGAGGGATAGTATACTCTCGACGATTGGATGGTCAGAAACTGAAGCAAAGGGAAGAATTGAATTTTGCTCCTCCGCACAACAGGCATGTGATCAATCCCATGCCATTGCTTTGCTTACTGAGTGGGATGAGTTCAGGGATATCGATTATGCTGCGATCTTTTCCAAGATGCACCAGCCGGCTATCCTGTTTGATGGTCGCAACCTCCTCGATTTGGAGGAGTTGAAAAAGATCGGATTCCGGGCACACGGGATTGGCCGGGCATAAGCCCGCACCCTTGTTGGTAGTCAAACCATCGACTCGCGGTTCGGCCGGCCGCTTCGTTTGCTTACCTGATCCAGCACCCCGTTTAAAAACTTTCGTGAATTATCGGAGCAAAAATCCTTACTGATTTCCAAGGCCTCATCAATCACCACCACGGGGGGGACATCCAACCGGTAAAGAATCTCGTAGATTCCCAGACGTAAAATGGCCAGATCGGTCTTGGCAATTCGGGAAAATTCCCAGTTGTCCACCAGTTCGTTAATCAGGGAGTCGATCTCCTCGAGTTTGGCAAGGATACCGTCCACCAGTTCAATTGCGTAGCCGAAATAACCCTCTTTTTTTTCCAACCGATCCAAAAATTCGTTGAGCTCTGCGGAGAGATCATCAGGAGGATTCATTTCCCACTGATAAAGAAAGCGGAAGGCAGCGGTGCGGTTTTGGCGACGCGGGCTCCATTCCGGATTTACGATCAAATCTAAGTCCATCTTTGTCGAAGGCTGGCCATTTCCAGGGCGGCATGGGCAAATTCCTTACCGCGATCGAAGCTGCCGGTTATGCGCTCTTGAGCAGTGGGCAGATCATCCGTCACCACGATACCGTTGATAATGGGCAGACGGTGCTTGATGACCAGCGACTGGATGGCATGCCCGGCCGATTCAGCCACCAGATGGTGATGGGAGGTCGATCCTTTGATCACCACTCCCAGACCAATGAGGCAGGAAAAACGGCCACTTTCGGCAAGCAGGGAAAGTCCGCCGGGCACCTCATGAGAACCAGGTACCCGCTCGACAACAAGATCGGCAGGTTTGCCCTGTTCTTGTAAAACTTCGAGCACGCGATCGAGGAGGTGCTGGGTAAGAGACTCATTAAAACGGGCACAGACAATCCCAAAGGTGAAGGGGGATGGATCGATTACCTGTACGGATGGAGAATCTGTGCTCATTGTTTTAAAAATCAGGAAAGAAGGGTGCGTTCGACAATTTCCAGACCGTAACCTTCCAGACCGACCACACGGCGACGGTCACGGGTGAGCAGGCGTAGTTTTTTGATCCCCAAAGCAGCAAGTACCTGGGCCCCGATCCCATAGTCACGAAAATCCATTTTCCCGGGGTTCAGTTCTGAACCGACCATTTCCTCGGGCTCTTTGCGGCGGGGTTCCAGGTAAATCAATGCACCCGACTTGTTTTTGGCAATTGCCTGGATCGCTTCAGATATTCCACTATTTGGACGATCGCGGGTCGCAAGACCAAGGGCATCGGTTAAAACATTTGCAGACTGGACCCGGACCAGAGTGGTGGAACGCTTGGAGATTTTGCCAAGGGTTAATGCATAATGTATCCGACGGTCAAGCACGCTGGAAAAGACATGCAGCTGAAAGGTGCCAAACTTGGTGGGGAATTCTGATTCGCTCACTTTTTTGATCAGGCGTTCGCGCTGGTGACGATACTCAATTAACGAGGCAATGGAGATCAACTTCATGCCCCACTTTTTCTTGAGTTTGCGCAGATCGGGGAGGCGGGCCATGGTACCGTCCTCCTTGAGGATTTCACAAATTACTCCGCTTGGATGTAAGCCGGCAAGGGAGGCAAGATCGACCGCAGCTTCAGTATGGCCTGCCCGTTCGAGTACACCGCCGGAGCGGGCACGAAGGGGGAACACATGGCCAGGTTGGACCAGGTCTTCGGGGTTACCAGAAGAATTGGCAAGGATTTGGATGGTGGTGGCACGGTCGAAAGCACTGATCCCGGTGGTGATTCCCTCGGCGGCATCGACGGATACGGTAAAGTCTGTCCGCTGGGCCTCGCGGTTGTGCGGAACCATGCTGGATATGCCAAGCTTTTTGAGTTGGTTACTGAGCAGGGGCACGCAAATCAGGCCACGGGCATGGGCAATCATATGGTTGATCGATTCGGGAGTTACCTTGGATGCAGCCATCACCAAGTCTCCCTCATTTTCCCGGTTTTCATCGTCAGTCACAATAACCATCCTCCCATCGGCAATGTCTGCGATGGCATCCTCAACGGGATCGAACCCGAGATTTTTTGGAGTAGGCATTAGGAAAGAACTAAGAAATGAATAGATAAAACTATACCTGAGAATAAAAATTCCTCAATCCTAATCCACTAAACAGGAAGGGAGATCAGGCAGATTCCGGATTTTCGAGTAAGGCAAGAAAGGCTGACTCATCCAGCACCGAAACCCCGAGCTTTTGTGCTTTATCCAATTTGGACCCAGCTCCCGGGCCTGCCACCAGAAAAGTCGTCCGTTTGCTTACACTGGATGAAGATTTCCCCCCAAGTGCCTCAATCCGGGAACCGGCTTCGTCCCGGGTCATCGCAGTAAGGCTGCCGGTAAGGACAAAAGTCTTGCCTACCCAGGGAGTACCGGTGGATTCATTGATTTCCAATTCAGGAGACACTCCCAGGCTGGCAAAATCTGCCAATAGGGACTGGTTGCCAGGGTCTTCAAAATATTGCCGGATACTCAGGGCCATGATCTCTCCGATACCATCGATGGAAACCAACTGTTCCATGGATGCTTCGGCCAGCTTGCTGAGCGAGCGAAAAGAGCGGGCCAGATCCTTGGCTGCGGCCGCACCAACATGCTTGATCCCCAGAGCACAAAGTAAACGCCAGAGCTCCTGGTCCTTGCTTTGGGCAATGGAACGGATGAGGTTCTCCGCAGATTTCTCAGCAAAGCCCTCCAGGTTACATGCCTGTTCGGTGGTGAGGCGGTAAAGATCGGAGGTGCGGGCAACCAGGTTCTGTTCCACCAGTTGCTCGACCACGGCCTCTCCCAGGTGATCAATATCCATGCATCCACGGGAGGCAAAATAGCGCAACCTTCCCTTTACCTGCTCCGGACAGTCTGGGTTGGGGCATTTCCATGCCGCTTCACCCGCTTCGCGTACCACGGATGTGGTGCAGGAAGGGCAGGAATCAGGAAAGGTGAAGGGTATGCTTTGGGCAGGCCGTTTGGACAAGACAACTTCCACAACCTGTGGAATGATCTCCCCGGCTTTTTCCACAATTACCCGGTCGCCAATCCGGATATCCTTGCGGGCAATCTCATCGGCATTGTGGAGACTGGCCCGCGATACCTGAGTCCCTGCAAGCTGGACCGGAGTGAGCCAGGCAACCGGAGTGACCGCACCGGTCCGTCCCACCTGCAGGCGGATATCTTCGAGGGTGGTTTCCTGCCGTTCCGTTTCGAACTTATAAGCAATTGCCCAGCGGGGAGACTTGGAGGTGGAACCGGCTTCTGTATGCTGGGCAAAGGAGTCCAGTTTGATGACCGCACCATCGGTGGGGTAGCCGTACCCGTGGCGTAACTCATCGAGTTCCACAATGGATTGCCAGGCCTCCTTGGCATGGGGAACTTTACGGAAATATTCCACTGCAGGTACTTCCCAGTCGAGCAGGGCCTGATGAAATTCAGACAGGGTGGAAAAATGGTTAACCGGCTGACAGCCTCCCAATCCATAGAGCACAATCTCGAGCTTTCTTTGCCTTGCTTCCTTGGGGTCTAATAATTTGACGGTGCCTGCGGCCAGGTTGCGGGGATTGGCATAGAGAGGGAGATTCTTTTTTTCCCTCTCCTCATTGATTCGCTCAAACTCCTGGTGGCTCATAAAAATCTCCCCGCGGATTTCGATCAGATCGGGAACTGATGAACCAGGGAGGACTTGAGGAAGTCCTTCAATGTGTAAAATATTTTGGGTGACAATATCTCCCTCGACACCATTTCCACGGGTGGTGGCGGTGATCAATCTCCCCTTTTGGTAAGTCAGGGAAATGGCCACGCCGTCAATTTTTGGCTCCACCACATAGGTAAGATTATCGGTGCCAAAAATGCGTTGGAGTCGCTGGTCAAATTCAAAGAATTCCTGCTCGTCGTAGGTATTATCCAGGCTGAGCATGGGCTGGAGATGGCGATGGGAAGTAAAGGCATCGAGACGGTCGTCCCCCACATCCGGCTTGGTGGCCTGTTGGTTCTGTGTTTCAGAGAACAGGCCGAGCGGATCGAGCTCAGTCTGCAAATCATCGAGTTCCCGTTTCTTTTGATCATATACCTGATCTGAAATATCCGGTTGGGCCTGACGGTAGTATAATTCGTCGTGATGCTTGATTTCGGCCCGTAATTGCTGGAGCCTGGCAGTTTTTTCCTTTTCGCTTTGGGGCGAACTCATCCTACGGGTAAACCAGAACATGCCCGCTCCATCCGGTCGAGGGCCTGCCCGAGCAAACTACGGGAGCATCCGAGATTGAGACGGAGGAAGCCAGGGGCACCAAAATCTGCACCATCGGATAACCCGACACCATTGTCCTCAAAAAAGCGGTGTGGGTGCTCAACCGGAAGTTGGCGGGCATCGATCCACAGTAAATAAGTCGCCTCCGGGGAGTAGGGTAGAAGGCCCGCCATATTCTTTAACCTGGCCATAGCGAAATCGCGGTTGCCCCGTAAATATTCAAGGAGAGACTGGCGCCACTCCCTACCTTCACGGTACGCAATTTCTGCAAGGCGAAAGCCCATTACCGCGGGGTCGGGCACAATCCCCGCCATGGCTTTTTTGAAACGGATACGGAGGTCGGCATTGGAAATAATGGCAAAGGAACAACCAAAACCAGGCAGGTTGTAAGTCTTGCTTGGAGCCATCAGGGTAATGGTATGCTCAGCAGTCTGCGGATCCAGATTGCCGAGGGGGATATGGCGAAGGCCGGGATCAAGTAAGAGGTCGCAATGAATTTCGTCAGAGCAGATGACCAATTCACGCTCCCTTGCCCAATGGGAGAATCGTACGAGTTCCTCCCTGGTGAAAGCGGTGCCCACCGGATTGTGGGGATGGCAGAGCATGAAAAGATCCCCGGGTTGGGTGGGGGTATTTTCCATCCGCTCAAAATCCATGGAAAAACGACCTGCTTCCAGTTGGAGCGGAAGCTTGGTGCATGGGAGGTCAAAATTGCCCGGGGCGGAAAGGAAGGGCGGATAGACTGGTACATGGGTGATTGCCTGATTGGCCAGGCCCTGTTGCATACGGCAGCAGACATTGAGGGCACAGACCATGCCCGGCAGCCAGACCAGCCAGTTTGGATCGACCTTCCAGCCATACAAAGTTTCACAATGTTGGAGCACTGAGTCGGTCAGTCCCTGGTGTGCTTTGGCATAACCGTAGTTGCCAAAGGCTGCTTCGTCACAGGCTGCCTGGACCACAGCAGGAGGAGCCCGGAAGTCCATGTCGGCTACCCAGAGGGGAATAATATCCCGCCCGTTGTATTTCCCCCATTTTAACCCGGGCCGGTCCCGCCGGTCCGGACAGTCATCAAACCAGGATTGAATGCTCAATCAAATACCCTCCACCGTGGATTGAGAATATCTTTACTGCCAGGAGTAAAGGTACTTCAGGGTGAAGTAATTTAACTCAGCTTCGAAAGCCCTCTGGTATTCCAAGCTTACCCCGTGTACCGCATCAAACCACCAAGTGATTCCGGCGTCTGCAGTGAATTCATTTTCGCCAAATTCAGACCACAATCCAAGAAACCGCCCGGCGAGGTTAAGGGAGAGGGAATTGGAGAACTGGATCTCAGACCCAATAAGAAGACTCCAGGTAAACCCGTCATCAAGTAACCTGATGGGGCTTTCCTCGTCGAGATACCCGATACCGGCTCCAAGATATGGGATGAGCTGGACACTGCGACCGCCTATTCCGTTAAAGTGGGCGAGGTAATCTGCACCCAGATTCCAGGAAGTGGCATCCTGCCCGCCTCTCTCCATCGTTCCGTAATCGAGGTAGACTCCTAGGTCTGAGTTGGAACTGTTGGGAGACTGGGCAGTGAGGCGGAAAAAATCCCCCTCCCGGTCATCCGCTCCGCTCTCGGCCATACTGTAGCCAAAGCCGAGGAAGTACGATCCTGTACGAGTCTTGGCGGAGGCAGTGGCTGCGAGCAGTAAAGAGATGAGGGCAAGGGATTGGATGATTTTCATCCCATTCATGAAATCAGGCAGTTAGTTTCAGTCAATCGACAACTCAAGCCATCTCAAAATTTACAGCCCGCTATCTGTCGTGCGCGGGTGAAAAAATAAACGCACAAAGAGCAGGGTGGATAAAGTAACCAAGGCGACGGAGCACCATGCAACCCCCTGGTATCCAAGCTCTCCAAGTAACCAGTATCCCAGAAATGGTGCCAATGCACCGCGCAGTCCCGTCAACGCGACATGTGCCCCCATGTACCTTGCCTCCATTCCGGTTGGGGCAAGCTTGGTTACCCAGAGGCTCCAGGCAATTTTCGACCCTCCCACTCCAACCCCTGCAAGTGCGGCACCTAGAGACACTCCCAGCAATCCATCCGCATAGAAGTAAACCAGGGTGGCAGCAATGAGGATAAGGTTTAGGGAAATCCTGAAAAAAAGAAAACGTATACGGTCAAAAAGACCGCCCCATAGCCGTGAGCTAATGATCCTTGCAATCGAGAAAACCACCACGGTTACGAGGGCAATCTGTTCGTTGGTAAGATCGAGCCCGCCCGAGCCTCCAAGGTATTCGATCCTCAGGGGTAAGGTCATAATGATCCCAAGACCCATAATCATCCAGGCCAGGAGCATGCTGGTAAACAGACGGTCTTCTTTTAAAATGAACAAGCTGTCCATCAGTCCGTGGGTGCGTACCCCTTTTTCGATCGGTTGGGAAGGAATCAGGAAAAGGGCGACGGCACAACCCAAAGAGACCAAGGACATTACCCGGAAAATCCATCCCGGATCAGCGGAATCTGCGTCGAGATAACTTCCGCCGCCATAGGATAAAACCATGCCAATAAAAGCGGAAATAATAAAATTCCAGGATAACCGCTTGCCCCGTTCTTGCGCCCCATAATTCTGGGTGTAAACCTGAATCATGAAACCTGGAAGCTGAGAAAAACAGACTTGGGCAAGAAAGAGTGATGCAGCCAGTAACCATATATGATTGAGGTAACTGGCCCAAAGTAAACAACCTGAGGAAATCAGCATCAGGGCTGCACAGAAGCGGCTGACCGAAAGCCCTGACCACAACGCTATTCTCTGCATGTGGGGAACCAGGAGCAGACCGGCGGATACCCCGGAGGCGAGAATTGCCTTAATCATATCTGGTGCCTGCAAAAAGCGGATGGCGATAAGTATGGCAAAGGTGCCAAACCCAACTTCCAAAATTCCCCCCATCGAACTGTTGATCAGGTCGAGATAAAAGGTACGGCGGGCAAGGGGGTTGGGTTGTTTGGATGCTGGCACAATTTTTTGGGTAAAGGCATAACCCATGACGGAAAAAGATTCCAAGATCGAATGAATAAGCCTTGTTAGAATGAAAAAGGTAAGGTTTGTTTATTTCTGCCTTTAGAACCCAGCCATTCATGAACTCTCAATTCGTAAGACCTTCCAGATATCTCGCTTTCCTCCTTATTATTAGCGGACTTTCCCCGTTGGTGAATGCCACACCGGCATACCCGTGGACCACTGACCATATGCAGGTGGGGGTACGCTGGCAGCCTTCCGCATCCCGCCCGTTGAATAATGCCTATGAGTTGACCCGCCCAATTTTGGCCGAGCATAGCAGTTATGTGATGTTCTGGGTGGCCTGGCCTCAGATCGAACCAAGTGCGGTTCATTGTGACTATCAGAAGAACCCATCCGGTGGATTGAAGATGTTTGATGAAGTGGTCAGTGCGGCCAATCGGGATGGTTTGTTTGTGGAGTTTGTGTTTTTTGGTTTCCCGGGTTGGGCGGCTGAGGTGGCACCCAATGGTGGGAAACGGCCCAAGCCGGACGAGTTTAGTGCCTTTATGACCCGTCTGGCCAAGCACTTTAAAGGACGGGTCCATTCCTGGCAGCTTGGGCACGAGACCAACTTGAAAAGTATTCTTCCAGGTGCGGATGTGGAATTTTTACACAACGAGATTTTTATTAAAGGAGCCAAGGCGGTGCGGGGGATATACAATGAAGAACCTGCCATGCCCGTGCTCATTTCCACTTCCGGGACTTCGCCCTGCGAGGGATGCCCGGTGATTGGTGGATTGGATGGACTGGGTGGGCGGGCAGTCAATGATTACCTTGAACAAAAGGTGAAGAACCAAACCCTGATGGAATTGGTGGACTGTTTGAATATCAACGTGTCCGACCATCATGATGGATATGGGATGATGGATGGCAGTTTTGTCACCTCAACCTGGGGGAATTACGATCTTTTCCGCCAAAAGCTGGACCGGGAAGGCTACTGGTGGAAGCCCATTGTATCGGCCGAGGCCTGGGTGAACTGGGATGATGGAAACTTGGGTTCCATGATACTAAGTGCGGATGTGAACGGGGACGGGGTAAGGAATGAGATCGACGGATTCTACAAAACCCTAACCCTGATGGGAAAATGCATGGAACGGGGCATGAATGTGATGAATTTCTTATGGACGGATAATGAGAGCCCCTGGTCGATGGGCTTAACCAAGAGGAGAGATTACAATGGTCGGGTGGGGGAATTGCGCCCGGACCTGGTCATTCCCGCAAGCGATGGCGGGCCCGCGGTGATTACCCGCAAGGTTTCTTTGCGCGGAGGAGATCATGACTTTAAGGTGGCGGATGGGCAGGGAGAGATTTTTACCATCAAGGATTATTTGGTTCCCTCCGACCCCAACCATTTGATGTACTATGCCTGGCAATGGTTTGCCCAGGCGGGTGGAGGGCGGGACGAGGTGATCCGCCATGCCCTGGCTGGGGAGGTGGGCAATGATCTGATTGTATCCGGACAGGGATATACGGGAAATGAACGCTACCGGGTATCGACCTGGAACCGTACCCAAAAAAGATTTACCAATCTGATTTATTCCAGCGGAGGTTCGGGCACAACTCCAGCCAAGGTAAGCATTCCGGCAACCGTGCAGACGGGTAAGCGTTTTAATCATGCCAAATCCCGGACTTCCTTTCAGGGGGAAGGTTTTAAGGACGGATCTTTTTACAAGGTGGATGTGATCACCAAGAATATTAACCCGGCCACGGGCGAAGATGAGGATGTTGAGCTGATGGAACTTGGACCCTATCAGGTAAGAGATGGCATCTTGACCGCCAAAATTCCCCGGCTGAATAAGTTCACCCGGGTGGATTTTATTCCCTCTAAGATGGGCAAGAGCAGGAGATAAAAGATATGAAAAGTTTACTTAACTTCCTTTTACTTTTAGGTCTCGGATACAGTTTGTCTGGGGAGTCTGAGCGTCCGGCCAAGCCCAATGTTCTGCTCATACTGGTGGACGACCTCGGCTGGCAGGATGTGATCTGTTACGATGTGGATGAACCGGCTCCCTACGAGACCCCCAATCTTGATAAGCTGGCCCAAAGGGGTGTGCTTTTTACCAATGGATACTCGCCTGCACCGGTCTGTAGCCCAAGTAGATGTGCGATTATGAGCGGGAAACATCCTGCCCGTACCATGAGTACCACGGTGGCATCGGGAAAGCCCCCCATGCCTCACCATCCCCAAAATTCTTTTATTTCTCCCTGGTGTCGAGGAGGAATGGATACAAAAAATGTGACCATTGCAGAAGCCCTTAAATCTAACGGGTATAAAACCGGTCATGTGGGCAAGTGGCACATCGCGGTAAATCATTACGCCTTTCCCCAGCCGGTGGATGAGGGCTTTGATTTTTCCAGTCACTATCCCGGCAATTCTCAGGCTAGGGGAGTTCAGAACGGAATGCCCAACCGCCTGCAAGGATTTGCCACGGATAAGGAAAATGACCCTTACCGCCTTGATGAAAAGGGATATCCTCGGGATCATGTGACGGAGGAAGCCTTACGGTTCCTTTCTGAAAATAAGGACAATCCGATGTTCCTGTATTATGCCAGCTGGTTGGTGCACACTCCCATCCAGACCCGAAGCCAGGAATTGCTAAAAAAATACTGCGAGAAACTGGGCGTTGCCTATCCTCAGGACCCCAAAGGGTGGACCTTGGAGGGACAACAAAACCCATACTACTGTGCGATGGTGGAAACCCTCGATTATTATGTGGGTAAATTAATCGGATATCTGGAAAATACCGAGGATCCAAGGTGGCCGGGGCATAAATTGAGCGAAAATACCTATGTTCTCTTTAGTTCCGATAACGGTGGGATGGAGGGCTATTCCAATATCGTGTTTACCGATAATTATCCCCTGGATGAAGGAAAGATTCATGTTCGCGAGGGTGGTATCCGGGTGCCGTTTCTTATCTCCGGTCCGGAAGTCGCCCGTGGAGTAAAAAGTGAGGTGGTGGTAAACGGGCTTGATTTTTATCCCACTATTCTTGGGTGGACGGGTACCCCGAATTCTGCGAAGCAAATCCTCGACGGGAGTGACTTAGGGGCATTACTTCGGACCGATCCAACCGTTGCGAGTAAGGTCATGGATGAAAGAACCAACAAGCCGAGGGAATCCATGTTCTGGCATTTCCCCAATGGATACTGCCAGCAATCTGCCCATCTTAAAAATGGATACAAATTAATTTATAATCATCCCTATGAGAGGCAACGCGTTGAACTTTATCAATTATATGATGCAGCGGGTAAGCGGGTGGACTGGGAAGAAACCAAGGATCTAAGCAAGGAAAAGCCTGAACTTGCCGAGTCGATGAAGACAGAGTTGCTGGGCTTTTTGATGGAAATGAATGCAGGGATGACCCACTACAATCCAAGCTGTACCAAGGTGAAAATGCCGGGTGCTGGTAAAGTTGTATCGGTGCTCGACCAGCAAAGGACCAACCGCCGGGTGCGGCTGAGATACCATGAGAATGGGGCTAAACTGGTGAGTGCCCAAGTGATTTACTCATTTAACGGAGACAGTAGCGATAGTGAATGGTTTCCTCTGGATGCAAAAATCATTCCGTCAAGTGGTGAGAATCTGGCGAAAGTGGAGGCTACCCTGCCACCCAAGACAACTCACTATGTATACAACCTGGTGGACGAAAATAATTTCATGGTCTGCCATCCCATCCTAAACAAGCAGGATTTTGGCGGTACCGCCCTAAAAGTGGAGCGTTAAAGTTTTTAAAGCTGCGGGGGCTGTTTTGATCAGCGGTTCAGAATGCTACATTTAGGAACGAAATTTTGACTCGAATGCTTTTTCTGCTGCTTCGCTTCCGATCAGGATAATTTCTCCATTTACGCAAAACTTGTCATTGGGGGATGGGGTGATAATGGTTCCGGCATCTCCTTTGATTGCAACGATACTACATCCTGTTTTTTCCCGGATTTTGGAATCCTTCACCGTTACCCCAGCAAGGGACTTTGGAGTTTTCTGGCTAAATACATCCAATCCCTCGGTGATCATCAGAATTTCCGCACGGTTGAGCAGATTAAAGATGGTGTTTGCTCCCATCCAGTCCTGAGACATGACAAAGTCTGCCCCTGCCCGGTGGAGTGGTTCAACATTGCGGTGCAGGAAGGCCCGGCTGACGATCTGGATGTCTGGGCGCAATTTCCGGCAATAAATGGTGAGATACATATTGCTCTCATCGTTGTGACTGGTAATGACCACGGCGGGTGCCTTATTGATTCCCGCCCGGTCGAGCACCGCTTTTTCGGATGCATCCCCAAGGATGGAATTATCCACCATTCCTGCCTTTTTGAGATCGGTCTCGATCACCCGGTAGGGAACATTCATTTCATGAAGAGTCTTGGCCGTTTCCCTGCCCACCCGGCCAGCACCGATGATGATAATTGGAGAGGAATTAGAACTGAAATTACGGAAATCCTTATCGTACTTGTCGAAACTATGTTGAGTGCCGGCGAGTAGAAGGACCGTATGGTTATTGAGCATGGTCGTAGGCTCCGGAGTCTCAAAATTACCCCGTTCCCAGATGCCAACTACATTGACTCCGTATTCTTCCCTCAGGGTGGTTTCCTGTAGTTGTTTGCCAACCAAAGGGGTACCGTGGACCGTAGCCTCGGCAATCAATACTTCCCCGAAGGATCCGATGACATGGGTGTTGTTGTCGGTGCAGGATATTCTGCGGGCGAGAAAGCTTCCCATCTGCTTGGCGATACGAATAACATGGTTGGCACCGGCCAGCTCGATAATATCTTCCGAGCTTGGATTGTTACAGGTGCCAACAATGGGAAGGCTGGGATCCACATCGCGTGCCCGGAAGGCCACATTTACATTGCGGATATCATCGTCGGTGGCCACGACCATGGCGGCATTTTTGATCCCAGCAGCCAAAAAGGTTTCCGGGTCTTCAATGGATCCATACATTACTGGAATATCCATGTCGTGATATTTCTGGGCCTCTTTTAACTTGTCGGTAACCAGCACAAATGGATAGCCAAACTGGGTAAGTTTTTCCATCAGGGCATGGCTGATGGAATCATAATGGGTAAGAATCACATGTTTTTGTTCGCCCGGTTCATATTTTTTGGGCACCCGGGCACCTGACTGATACTCCACAAATGGCTTGTAGAGAAATTCCATAAAGGCGAAGGGAAGAACAATGAAAAGATAAAACACTCCAGTGAACATAACCGCCATGGAAAAAAGCCTGCCGGTGTTGCCCGTGAAAGTAATGTCCCCATACCCAAGGGTGGACATAGTGGTAAGTACCCAGTAGAACGATTCCACCCAGCCAATGTAGGCCCCGCCTCTTTCTTCTCCCATGATGGACCGGTAAAGGTTCATGTAAAGGATCACGAATACTGCCAAAACAAGAAAAAACCTGAAAAGGCGGCTGGCATTTTTGCGCCGGTTGCGTTCCCTAAAGATGGAGGGCATGAAATGGATAGAATCTTTCACGACAGTACCAACCTGCATAGATGGATTATCGGTCGGGTGCGAGAATGTTTTGCGCCCAATCCACCAACAGTTGTAAAAATTTGCTTTCGGGTTGAAGAGGAGCCCCGAATCGAAGAATGCTTGTGGGGTGATTAATTTCCTCATCCTGTTTCTTTTCATGCTCTTAGCATCACCAGTTTGTGCCGGGGAAAGGCTACAACAGTTGGATGACCCGAAACCGTTGGCTGCCCATGCCTTTTCCACTGACTGGCCCAGGTTTAACGGACCGGGTGATGATGCCAAGTCCCTTGAGCAGCCTCTGATTAAGGAGTGGCCCGAAACTGGACCAACTTTGCTGTGGTCATTGGAAAAAGGGGAGGGGTATGCATCCCCGGCAATTGTGGGAAATATATTGATTCTTTTTCACCGCCTGGACGGCAATGAAATAGTGGAAGCAAGAAAAGCGGAGACCGGTGAGGCAATTTGGGAGTATTCCTATCCGGTGGAATACCGGGACCGTTATGGATATTCCGCTGGTCCCCGGGCCAGTCCTGTGGTGTGGGATGGGCTGGTTTATCTGCATGGCGTAACTGCATGGCTAACTTGCCTGGATCTGGAAACCGGCAAGTTGGCTTGGCAGCGAGACCTGGCCAAAGAGTATGAGGTTCCAAGATATTTTTTTGGCAAAGGTTCCAACCCCATCGTTTGCGGAGATGTTTTGGTTTTAAACTTGGGGGGAGGGAAGGGGCAGTGCATGGCAGGGTTTGACCTTAAGACAGGAAAAACTCGATGGATTTTGGAAGACGAATGGGGGGCAAGTTATTCTTCTCCCACGATTGCTTCGATAGCGGGGAGAACGGTATGTCTTGCTCTCACCGGTGGGGAAAGTAAACCGGCAACCGGAGGTTTGCTGATTTTTGATCCTCAAACCGGAGAACGACTATCCCGGTTTCCCTGGCGTTCCCCAAGGTATGAATCTGCCACCGCCTGTCCGCCTATGCACCTTGGGGATGGCTTTGTCTTCTTGTCGGAATGTTATGACAAGGGTTCGGTATTATTACGCATTCTTCCCGATTTTTCTCATGAAGTGGTTTGGGAAAACCGAAAGATCGGCATTCACTGGATGACGCCTGTGGAAAAGGATGGATATTTGTATGGAGTTTCCGGAAGACACCAGCAGGGAGCGGAAGTCTTTTGTCTCGAATGGAAAACCGGAAAAGTATTATGGCAGGAACCGATTGGCTGGAGGACTGAAATCGACGGCAGGTCAGTCAACTTGCAACTGTTCCGGGCAAGCCTCCTTTGGGCAGAGAACCGGTTTCTTTGCCTCTCGGAATTTGGGTCATTGGTCCGGGCAGATCTTTCCCCGGCAGGCTGGAAAATTGAGGAGCGTGCCCAGCTCTTTTTTTCACCCGAGGCATGGACATTGCCAGCCATAAGCCATGGTCTGCTCTATGTCATGCAAAATGAAACCGACCGAATGAGTGGAATGCCCAGCCGTTTGCTCTGCTACGATTTCCGCGGAAGATGAAGACTGGGCAGGTAACCCCTTTTCTGGTCGAGATTCTCCCTCTGGGTGGATTTGATCATCCCTTGACTTACGGTGCCCAGCAAAGTCTCTACCATGCCATGCAGGTAGGGTCCTTGGTTCGCATCCCACTGGGTGCACGACGGGTAATTGGGGTGGTTTCATCCCTAAGCCCTGAGCATAGTCCACCCCGGGAAAAATTGCGCTTTGTTTCTGCCCTGGTCCAACCGGAACCGGTTCTCAGTATGGAACTAGTGGACTTGGCTAAATGGGTGTCATCCTATTATGCATGCTCGCTTGAAAATACCCTGGGGGCGATGATCCCTGCCTCGGTCAGGGATGGGATGAATGCAAAAACGCGGAGGATGATTGAGGTGGTACCCGTTTCGGATGATCAATCGGCCAAGCTGCTGAGCCGTTCTCCCAAACAAGCGGAGGCTTACCAAAAGCTTAAGCAATGCGAGGGAAAAAAAATGGATGCGGTGGAGTGGGAAAAAAAATGGAAGATTTCCCCCGCAGTTGTGGATGGACTGATCCAAAAAGGGTTGGTCAAACAAACCGTTGCGGAGGTGGAACGAGAGGCTTACGCAGATCAATGGAGTGAGGGAAGCGATGAAACCGTGGAGTCCCTAAGGGAATTAACCCTGGAACAGCAGACGGCAGCCGGGGAAATCCTGGAAGATTTAAACTCCCAAAAGTTTCGTGCCCGTCTTTTACAGGGTGTGACCGGATCGGGGAAAACGGAGGTTTATTGTCAGGCAATGGAGCATGCTCTTGGCCAAGGTGGTGGGGTGTTGTTTCTGGTTCCCGAAGTTGCCCTGGCACCCCAGACCGTTGACCGTTTACGGGCAAGGTTTGGAAAACGGGGTGAACAGGTGGTGGTTTGGCACAGTCATCTCTCCGCCGGGGAACGGTTGGATGCATGGAGGAATCTGGTTCAGGGAAAAGCCCGCATCGTGGTGGGGGCACGCTCTGCGGTTTTTGCACCGGTCAAAAACCTTCGGCTTGTGGTGGTGGACGAAGAGCATGAGCCCGCTTACAAACAGGAGGATGCACCGAGGTATCATGGCCGCGATGTGGCGGTCTATCGTGCCTATCTGAACCAGGCAGTTTGCCTGCTTGGATCGGCGACCCCTTCGCTTGAAACTGTTAGAAATGTGGAGCGTGCAAAATATAAACGATCCACCCTTACCCAACGAATTGATGGAAGGGAACTTCCCCTGGTTCATCTGGTGGATATGCGCCGGGAGGCCCTGAAGCAAAAAATTCCACCCATCCTTTCCCAGCCCTTAATTGAGGCTTTAAGGAAACGCTACGAGGACAGAGAACAGAGTATATTGTTTTTAAACCGGCGTGGTTTTAACACCACCCTGTTTTGCACCGAGTGTGGAGAAGTTGAGCAATGTAGAGACTGTAGCATTGCCATGACTTACCACCGGACTGATCATTACCTGCACTGCCACCTTTGCGGATACCGAAGAACCGCACCCCAGATTTGTGGGAATTGCCAGTCCATTGAGATTCGCAAGAAAGGACATGGTACCCAGCGGATCGAAGATATAGTGGAGTCCGTCATGCCAAAGCGGGCACGGATTGTCCGGGTGGACGCGGATGTAATGACCAAAAAAAACCTGTTTCGGGAGATTTTAAGAGACTTTCGTCAGGGCAAAATCGATGTGCTGGTGGGCACTCAGATGATTGCCAAGGGTTTGGACTTTCCAAGGGTTACCCTCGTTGGGGTAATTGATGCGGACCTCCCTTTGAGGATGGAGGATTTCCGGGCATCCGAACGGGCCTTTCAGATACTGGTGCAGGTAGCCGGACGGGCGGGCAGGGGAGAGCGGGCAGGGGAGGTATATGTGCAAACCTATGCCCCCCATGAAAGTTGTATCCAATTTGCACGGAGGGCAGAACTGGATGCGTTTTTGGAAGAGGAATTAGCCTTGCGCAAGGAATTAAACTATCCACCTTACCGGCACCTTATCCGGCATGTGTTCCGGGGACGGGGGGAGGAGAAAACCCGTTTCTATGCTGAGCAATGGAGGCGGAAGTTGGACATCTCAAACCTTCAGGGTATTGAAATCAAGGGGCCGGCAGCCACTCCACTTGCCAAAATTAAAGGATATTACCGTTATCATTTATTCTACCTGACCCCATCTGTGACCAATTGTTTGTCACAGATCCAAAAAATACGCAGGGATTTCCCTATAGATAAGGAAATTTTTGACATCCTCGATGTCGATGCCAATCAAGTTTCCTGAATGTTATTCAGCAAGGATTGTGCGCAGAGGAATGAGTGAGCGGACTCCGTGGGGATGTTTGCGTACAAGCAGTGCCCCGGAACCCGCGGGAATAGTCAGATTATTGATCGGTGCATTGCCTCGCCCCAACTTTCTCCACCCACCCGGATGGACTACAACTTTGGGCGGTTGAGTATAAAATAAGCCACCGTGGGTCAGGGAAATTGATCCGATCCTTCCGTTGTCATCCACTATGCCAACCGCACGTGCTCCAAACCCACCCCCTCCAATAATGGAAAGTGTCACATTGTTTTCATACCCGGCACCAGGGTTACCCGTTGACCAAATCGCCTGATTGTTTTCGGTAAGGAAATCAGAATAATTAACGCAGTCTTTAAGCTCGAAGGTATAGGTGCTGGCATTGGTGACTTCCCATTTTCCGTTTACAGGGGACTCAATCACCAGACCCTCCCCCTCTTCGACCACAAGTCCATCCCCATTGATTTGTTCCTTGTTTTCATTGGTTAATCTTCCGAGTGCCGAGGATATGGTTACCCAAAACCCGTTTCCAATTCCGTGCGTTTCCGCAGTGGTGACAACAACATTTCCCGTGGAGGGGTTGGATATTGCGACAATATTCCCGGACGACAGGGAGAAATCATTTTTGGTCAGGGCACCTCCAAGACCGCTCCCCTTGCGGGCAGATATTTTGGCATTTTCGGTTATGCCAAGGTTGGAGCCATCGTGCCAATAGGTTGACCATCCGGAGGAGTTTAGCAGGTGTATGTTATCTGCCTTATCCTGATCTGGGTTGGCTAGCCAACGGGACGCATTTTGCTCGGTGGAAGAATTATCTTCGGTGATCCTATCCTGCCCAATTAAATCCGAAAGTTTGAGTTCTGTGGGGAAGGGGTTGCTGACCAGTCTTGTTTGGTTGAACTCGGGCAGGATCCATGAAGTCGAGGAGGGTGGGGAGGCACCGTTGATAGAGAGGGTTACATTTGTGTCTGCCCGCCTTGCGATAATCACGGACTCCTCAGGGGAGATAAAAGAATGGGCGGTGGATTGAGCGGGAGAATGAACGAGTTTCCATTCCGTACCGTCATGAAAGTGGGGGACGTAGTCGGTGGAGTTGCCCTGCTGATTGCCGGGTTGTTTGAGCAGGTAAACCCAGTCTGCCCGGCTGGAGTTTGCATCGGAGTGAAGCGTGAGGTCATCGGTGTTGTATCCAAATAAAGAACCGAGGGTCCATCCCTGAACAACTTCAACCAAAAGGTCAGGCACAACTACCTCGCTGACAGACGGGATGCCGTCCGTACTGTTGACATCCAGGGAATTATTTAATTCAAGCACATAGTCCGAATTTCTGGTAATGGAGAAGTGTAAGCCCTGATGGCTGGACTGAGGGTCAATGATTCTGAGGTAGTGAACGCCTCCTTCGACCGAAACGATGGGTGGCAGATCGTACCCCCTTCCTTTTTCCAGCACAGATATGTCAGTAACTTTTCCAAGGGATGAATTCCAATCTGCCTGGGCAATTGCGGTACGATATGCCGATGCATTTAAATTTTCTCCTCTGGGTGGAGAGATCCAAACCTTTGGTTTACCAAGGTAACCACTTCCGCCATCCAGCAGATTGATTGTGACGACCGACCCATTTTCATCGAGAAGAGATTGGCCATTGGCAGGGATTGAGTTTAATACCCCAGCAGAAAATGGCCCAAGCAGATTGGCCGGATTTGCAATATCTGGAGTCCGGTAAAAAGTCACATTGTTTTCCAAACTGGATTTTACCGGACCCCGAAAAAGAGTGGCTGCTTTTACCCCCGGGGAAAACACAGTGTAGGACGGTGCTTCGATTGACCCAGCGGAAACCATGACAGAAAGAACCCCTATGGATTCACTGTGACTACCCGCCCAT
>CALKMX010000095.1 GCA_938091675.1 uncultured Opitutales bacterium | reverse complement strand
TTCGATTAAAATCATGTTAGAACCAGAAAGTGCTTTTCCAGCAGATCCTGGTTTCATAGCTGCACCGAGGGATCTTTTTACGGTAAACTTTTCTCCTGAAGAACTGGGGTTATCAAAGTTTGATTTACCAGCTTTGAACGCTACGATTAACTCGTTTGGAGCATGTTCATTGGCGAAAGGATTTTCAGGGATTATTTCGCCAGATTGTGTTTCCAGTTCATTAAACTTTCCAGCCGCATTACCCTGAGATTTGCTTCGGATTTCTTTTACAGTAAAAGCACCCTCGGCTTGACCAAGGTAATTGTCCAAAACCACATTCTCAACTTTTTGTGTTCCTGCTTCGATACTTACATTTAAGACTTCAGGACTGATCTTCAATTTTGGAGTAGCTACTCCTTGTCCTGATAACTGGATAACATGGGGGGCGTTTTGAGCATTGCAATGGATTGTGCCAGAATCACTGTGGGCACCTCCATTATCAGGTTTGAAGGTTAAGGTTATCCTAAGTGCTTCGCCAGGCTGAAGGAAAGATTTTTGAAAGTCGGAAGAAAACGCAGCATCAATAAGATCAAGACTTTCTAAAGATACTGCAGAGTTACCCGAGTTAAGAATCGTAACTTTTTCACTTTTGGACAAACCAACTTCCACTGAGCCAAAATCAATAGCAGTTGGAGTGAGTTCGATGGTTCTTTCTTCTTCAATGGTGAGAGAAACTGGAATTGTAATAGTTTGCTGGTCTGGGTCGTTGCTTGTAAGTTCTAAAACAGCTTCGTAAGTACCAGCTGCGATAGCACCAGCTTTCAAAGTGATTTCTACATTTTCAGATTCACCTGAATTAATCTGACCCTCCAGCTTTGAAGTATGGAGCCACTTAGGTGATGTGGAAATACGAACAGTTGAATCAGCTTGGATTTGATTATTGTTATATGCAACAAGCAGTCCGATATCTCCGCTTTCGTTTTGAATGCCAGAGGTTGCCCTATCAATTGGGCCGTTCATATTCTCATATACAAAACGAATTACTCCGCCTGCATTAATCTTGATTTGAAATGTGTAGATGCCCAAACCGGCAAAGTCCCGAACCTGGTCATATTGAACGGTTAATCCATTACCCTCCTCTAGATAATAGATATTACCACCGCTTGATGGATCAAGGTCTGTGGCAAAACCAGCAATTAAATTACCGGCCATCATTTTTGTGGGGAGGGGGAAATGACCATGCTCAGAAGAGCCACTGCCAAGCGAAAGATACCCGTTTGAACTTACAAAAACTTCTGAGAAGGTTTGACCATAAAGTTCAAAACCAAAAGGAAGGGAGATAACTGCGAAGCCGTCATCCTGGCCAGATAGTTCCTCAAGTAGAACTCCTGTTTCAGAAATGTCAGTCCAGGAATGCTCAGGGCCTGCATCATCAGTCGAATCACTCCAGGAATACCCGTGGTAATCAGGACCGCCTCCCAGTGTGGAAATGGGGGATCCTTCCCGTGAGTCATTGTTCCCCTTTGTTATGGGTTGATAATGTTCAGCAGAAAATATGGTTCCCAGAGAAAAAGAGCTGCCTGCCAGTCCATTTGCCCCTTGTAAGGACCAGTTAAGAACCCCTCCGCCTCCATTTTGAAGACCAAAGTTTACAACAGCTTGTTGGTTCATTTTCAAGTTAGCAGAAATACTATCTTGGTTGTGAATTAATCGTGGAGCGGTTGTTGCATTTGCAGTTATGGGCAAGGAACGTATGGAAAATCCATTTTCATCGGTAAAAACCATAGCTTTCGTATTCCAGTTGCCCTCCTGTAGTGGAGTAAAATAAAAGGTAGCGGAAAATTTTTCGCCAGAATCTAAAATAATGGGAAAATCTAAAAAGTGAGAGAAGGCAGAGTTTTCAAATGCGATGCGATTGATTGAAATTACATCCATACCACCGTTGAACATTTCGATCGTTTTTTCAGAGGATCGACCGACCAAGGCATTACCAAACTCTACTGAAGAAGGTCGGAAAACTAATCCACCTTCCTCGCTCAAACGCTCCGCGGTTACCCTCAAGTTCTGCACTGGGGAGTCTGGGTCATTTGAAACTATTTCAATGATCGCCTCTTCAAAGTTGCTAGGCATTTGTGAAGCATTTGCCTGTAGTGCTAAATCAACAGTTTGACCAGGGGTAATTACACCATTTTCAGTTGTTTCATAGGTAAGCCATGGTGAATTAGCCGTAGTAGAAATGGAATAAACCAAATCTCCGTCACCCTGATTGCTAAGCTGAATAATTTGTCCCTGAGTTTCGCCCTCTCGTAAGCCAAAATGGACTTCACTTGGTTCAATTAGTAAATCTGGAGTTGTAATAACTTCAGCAGATAAAGGAATGCTTAAGTTAGGCTCATTGCTGGCATCACTGCTCACTTGTAAAAGGGCTTCCAATTGTCCTTCCACTGAACCTGAAAAACTGACCGATCCAGTTTGTGCCATATTCGGTAGCAGTACGAATGGTGTTGTAAATGAAACTTCAAAGGGAAGGTTTTCCTCCTGGGGGAGAATTTTTACTTCGTGGATAGTAGTTTCTGCATTACCACGATTGCTCAGGACAAATTCCAGCTTTTTAGTTTCTCCTTTATTAATGACACCAAAATCAAGAGCTACAGGACTTGCCGAGATGAGATTTTCCTGAGGTGGCTCGTTTGAAAGTGCTTTAAATGTATTAAGACGACCTCCAGTGAGACATTTCTCTACAAGAGAGTCTTCAGGGTCTGTGTTTTCTAGTAGGGCATTTTTTACCTGAGTAGACTTCCATTCAGGATTTAGAGATAAAATTAAAGCATAGGCACCGGCGACATGGGGAGTGGCCATCGATGTTCCCGAATAACTTGCATATCCATTTCCTGGAATTGTACTGAGAGTATTAACCCCTGGTGCAAACAGATCCACACTTGTTTTACCATAGCAGGAAAAATAAGCACTTTCACCAAAATGATTATGGGCTCCAACTGATATAACATTTTCAGATTCGTAAGACGCGGGGTAGCTTGGATAAGCATCGTTATCACCAGCATGGTTGCCGGCTGCCGCAATAAATCCAATGCCCTCTAAGGAAGCTTCATCTATGGCTGTTTTCATTGAAGACGAATACCCTCCGCCTCCCCATGAATTAGAAGTTAAATCAACCCCAATCTTAGTTGCATAAGTTATCGATTTAACAGCGTCTGAGAGGTAGCCACCTCCAGATCCGCCGAGGAACTTAATCCCTACCATAGAAACTTCCCAATTAACCCCAGCAACGCCCTTACCGTTATTGCCCACTCCACCGATCGTACCAGCACAATGGGTTCCATGTGAGTTGTCATCTGCAGGATCGTTATCGTTGTTATAAAAATCCCATCCATGGACATCATCCACGAATCCATTTCCATCGTCATCGAGACCATTGCCAGCAATTTCGTTCGGATTAGTCCACATATTTGCTGCCAAGTCTTCGTG
>CALKMX010000094.1 GCA_938091675.1 uncultured Opitutales bacterium | reverse complement strand
AGACCGCCCAACCTACCACTTTCTGCTCCAAAAGATTGAGAATCTCCCCGAATGGCTGGGGGGTATTAAACCAACCAATCAATCAACGGATGGCGTACTAACTGATGATGAAACCTCGGTGGATTTAAGGAGACGGAAGAGAGGTGAATCTGTGGTAAGAACCAAGGATACATCGGAAGACAAAATATCCCGATAGGTCTCAAGGGTTTTAATGAACTTGTAGAACTCAGCAGATGCAGGACTGCTGTCGTAAGCTTGGGCATAAATAGCGGAAGCTTTGGCATCGGCTTCCCCATAAATTTCCTGCACCCGTTTATAGGATTCCGACTCAATTTGCTGCAGGTCCTTTTCCTTCTTACCTATGATCTTGGCTGCTTCCCCTGCCCCTTCGGAACGGAAACGGGCGGCAATTTGCTGCCTCTCACTAACCATGCGCTCGTAGATACGACGACGAACGGTTTCGTTGTAATTGATCCGCTTGAACCTAACATCCAGGAGTTCGATACCAAAATCTGCAAGCTTGGCGGCAGCTTTCTGGAAAATTTCCTCCTCCACAATTTCCCGGCCTATCTTGATTGGATAAAGCAATCCGACATTCCCCATTCCTTCGGTCAAGGATTTATCCGTAACCGCCACGCGGTCCTTGGAGGTACGCACGATCTCAATAAGCTCATGCTTGGCCACCGCGTTCCGTGTTTCACTGCCCAAAATATCATCCAGTCTAGAAAGGGCACTACGCTCGTCCCTTAACCGTAAAAAATACTGCATGGCATCACTGATCCGCCAACGGGCATAAGTGTCGATAATGAGATAGGTCTTGTCCTTGGTGGACATCTCATTGGCGGGTCCATCCCAGGGCAGAAATCGCTTTTCGATACTGTTAACTTCCTGGATAAAGGGCAGACGGAAATGAAGCCCGGCTTCAGTTACCGGTTCGCCGACCGGTTTTCCAAACTGTGTAAGAATGACCTGGTCCGTTTCTTTTACCACAAAGGTACAAAGATAAAACCCGATCGCTCCGAGAATCAAAAATATGGCAATTGCTTGTGACTTCATTGTACTAACCCTCCTTTATTTGTCTGGTTGAGTTGGAGGAGGGGCAGAATTTGCGAGGCATCCTCATCGAGAATGATCTTTCTGCCCATTTGTGGAATCACTTCTTTCATTGATTCAAGATAAAGACGGGTACGGGTGATTTCAGGTGCCTTGTTGTATTCGGCAAGCATGGAATTGAAGCTGGCAACATCTCCGAGGGCTTCATTCACCCGTTTAAGGGCGTACCCTTCGGAAGCCTGAATTTTCTGATCGGCAACACCCCTGGATCTGGGCACTTCCTTATTATACTCCCCGTTGGCCTCGTTGATCATACGCTCCCTTTCCTGCTGGGCCTGGTTTACCTCATTAAAGGATGCCTGGACTGGGGGTGGCGGGTTTACATTTTTCAACTGGATTTGATCAATCCCAATACCCAGTTCGTACCTGTTGACCAAACTTTCCAGACGATCTCTGGCTTCTTCCTCAATCTCCTGTCTGCCAATGGTAATGACTTCATCAACGGTGCGGTCTCCCACCACCGTGCGCATGACCGACTCGGATACATAACGCAGGGTACCTTCGGGGTCCAACACATTGAAAAGATAAAGACGAGGATCACTTATGCGGTACTGTACGATCCACTCGACCTCCGCCGCATTTAAGTCTCCGGTTACCATGCTTTTTTCCCGGTCCCGGGTACGGGGCTCTGAAAACTGGTTGGAATTGCTCGACCCCAGGGTGGCAAAACCAAATTCCTGTTTGAGCTGACGGCGAACGGGCAAAACATAGACCTTATCGATCCCATAGGGAGCTTTAAAGCGAAGGCCGGGCTCGACCGTCTTGAGGTACTTGCCAAACCTCAGGACCACGCCCTGAGATTCTGCCTGCACGGTGTAAGTGGAAGTGATACCCCCGCTGATCACCGCAATGGCAATAATGACCCAAAGGATCAAACCGTTGCGGATAAATTCAGGGATGCGAATTTCGATTGGTTCATTCATGTTGAAAAGGGGTGAGTCAACAGCAACGAATGCACGAGGTCAATGAAGGACGGGGGGAAATCAATAGAAATCATCTATTTAATGTCATACTTCTCACGGATCGAGCTTTGCACCTGGTTGGCGTCGTAACAAAACCTGTCTTCTTTCTCTTCCTTGAGCATGAGAATTGTCTTGGTTACAAAAGCAATGTCCCTCAGAAAAGGATCCCCCATGTGGTAATGTTCATGGAATGGATAAACCGAGCCTGCCTGGTCCATGGAGGATCCGGACTCAGAATCAACCACCTGAAAAAACGCATATCCAGCATTGAGGGTTACTTCCGCACAGCGTAACAAACACAGATCACCCGCAACCGGATGGTCTCCCCCACGAAAGGTGACACGCCTAACATCCTCACCCACATTGGTTTCTGAGTAATAGCCAGGTCCGTAAAGACTGCCTGCACCGCAACCAGAGAAAAGGACAACACCAGCAATCGAGAGGAGTAAAAAAGTGAAACGAATCAACATGCCTAATATTCTAAAAGAATAGGGGCACTGCACAAGCCGGGATAAACTTAGTTTGCTTCCCGCTTTGATTCCCGCTTGCGGGCATTGAAATCGAGGATCCTCTTGCGCAGGCGCAGGAGTTTTGGGGTAACCTCCACCAGTTCATCCGGCCCAACATATTCGATGGCACGCTCAAGAGAAAAACGGATCGGTGGTGTTAATGCTTCGGACTTGTCGCTCCCGGAAGCACGGTGGTTGGTTACATGTTTGGCTTTGGTTGGATTGACTGGCAAGTCCTCAGACCTAGGATTTTCTCCAATAATCATGCCTTCATAAACCTCCTCCCCTGCCCCAATAAATAATTTTCCGCGGGTCTCAATGTTACGCAGGGCATAGGTCATGGACTCTCCTTTTTCCATCGATACCAGCGTGCCAGTTTGCCTGGTGCGGATTTCTCCGCTCACGGGACGATACTCCAAAAATAAATGCGAAAGTATGCCCTGCCCGCTGGTTATGTTCAAAACCTCAAATTCCAGGCCAATCAGACCACGGGTGGGAATAATCGCCTGCAAACGGGTCCATCCATTGGATGCAGACATATCCTGCACCTGCCCCTTTCGGTTGGCCATCGCCTGCATGCATCCGCCCAGGCAATCATCGGGCACTTCGAGGTACAATGTCTCGAAGGGTTCGTGCATCCTGCCGTCAATTTCCTTACGGATAACAGAAGGCCGGCTAACCAGCACCTCAAATCCTTCGCGTCTCATGGTCTCTACCAACACGGCCACCTGCATAGCACCCCGGGCACTCACCTTAAACTCCGTTGACTCCTCGCCGTCTTCAACTTTTATCGAAACATTGGTCCGTGCCTCGCGGAACAAACGCTCACGAATTTCACGTGAAGTCACGCGGTCACCATCACGACCTGCCAAAGGACCGTCATTCACAGAAAAGGACATCATCACCGTGGGCGGGTCAATTTGTACAAAAGGAACAGATTCGGCATCCGGACTGCCCGATAAGGTTTCCCCGATGTCCACTTCCTCAAACCCTGAGACCCCAATGATATTACCCGCCACGCCTTCCGCCAGATCCTGAGTAGCCAGGGCACTGTATTCAAAAACCTTCGTCACCTTGGCCCGTGGAGAAACTCCCTTTTCGCCAATTCGCCAGACTGGATCGCCCGCCTTAACCTTGCCAGACAGCACCTTGCCCACGGCAATCCGCCCGACATAGTCCGACCAGTCCACATTGCTGACCAACATGCGAAAGTTGGGGTCCTCATCGACAGTCGGTGGAGGCACCCGGTCCACGATCGCTTGAAAGAGAGGAAACATATCTTTGCTTTCATCTTCCATGGATGTCTTGGCATACCCTTCCTTGGCACTGCCAAAAAGAAAGGGAGCATTAAATTGTTCATCCGTTGCTTCCAGTTCGAGAAAGAGCTCAAGCACCAGATCCTGCATTTTGATGGGCTGGGCATTGGGACGGTCGATTTTGTTTACAAAGACAACCGGGAGCAACCCGGCGGAAAGTGCTTTTTGCAAAACAACTCGCGTTTGTGCCTGCGGGCCATCATGTGAATCCACCACCAGCATGACCCCGTCCACCATTTGCATCACCCGTTCCACCTCGCCCCCAAAATCCGCATGACCAGGCGTGTCCACAACATTGATCAGATAATCCTTCCACCGCACCGATGTATTCTTGGCTTTGATGGTAATGCCCCGCTCACGTTCCTGGTCCATCGAGTCCATGGCACGCTCATCAATTGCCTGATTTTCCCGGAATACCCCCGATTGCCTGAGCAATTGATCAACCAGCGTGGTCTTACCGTGGTCTACATGGGCGATGATCGCCAGGTTTCGAATATTGTTTGAAAGTGGTACTGCGGAATTCATGCAAGCGAGCAGAAGTATCGATTTACCCCCCGCTTGGCAAGGCAAGCTTGATGCCTAAGCAAAAATAATTCGCTCAATGAATTTTCCCTTTTTTCAACAATTCGCAGACCTTTCGAGTTGTCCTTTTGATCCAGGGTCATTGAGATGATTTCCTCATGCACTTATTGGAAGAAATTACCGTTATTGCCACCGTTAGTGTTCTGGTCACTTTGATTCTTGGCCGCCTGAAACTTCCGGTCGTGGCAGGCCTGGTTCTTTCCGGTGCCCTGGTGGGTCCCAAAGCCCTTTCCCTCGCCCATGACCCCGAGGCCATTGAAGTGATTGCCGAGGTGGGAGTAATTTTTCTTCTTTTCACCATTGGACTGGAATTCTCGCTTACCCGGCTAAAAAATATCTTTCGTCAGGTTGCCCTGGGCGGATTGCTGCAAGTGAGCGTGACCGCACTGGTCACCTCTTCGGTCTGCCTGGCTTTGGGCCTCTCTGTTCCTGAAGCCGTCGTCTATGGTTTTGTCTTCGCTCTTTCGAGCACTGCCCTAGTCCTTCGCACCCTGGGAGAACGTGGAGAGCTTGATGCTCCCCATGGCCGGTTTATCGTGGGCACATTAATCTTCCAGGATTTGTGCATCGTTCCTATGGTTCTTATCGTTCCACTGCTTGCCAATGGATTGGACAAACCGGAAACCTGGCAGGCCATTCTCGTGGCACTGGGAAAAGCCATCCTCGTGGTCACCTTCCTTTTTGCCTCCTCCCGGAAACTTGTGCCCATGCTTTTCCGCCTGGTCAACAGCAGCAGGAGCAATGAGGTATTCATTCTAACCGTATTATGCCTTTGTATTGGCACCGCTTACCTCACCTCTCTTACCGGGTTGTCTCTTGCCTTGGGTGCATTCCTTGCCGGTATGATTGTGGCGGACACCGATTTCCGCCACCGGGCCATGGGAGATATCCTGCCCCTACGGGATGTATTTGTCAGTTTCTTCTTTGTTTCTTTAGGGATGTTTTTTGACTTCCAATTGCTGGCGGACAAACCATTAGAAATCGGCCTGCTGCTCCTGGCATTTATCGGGGGCAAGGGACTCATTGCCATTCTGGCCGCCTCATTGATGCGTTTCCCGCCCCGGGCTGCCTGGTTGGCTGGGGTCGGGCTTGCCCAGTTTGGAGAGTTTGGATTTGTCATCCTGCAATTGGCCATTCACGAAGGCGTGGTGCTGGAATCCGAGATTGGCCCCCTGCTTAATGCCGGCATCTTAAGCATGTTCCTTACTCCTCTTCTGGTTTACAAAGCCCCTCACTTTACCGCGGGAGAACGGGCCCTCGACCCGCTGGCTAAACTGCTTCGTGCCCGAACTGCAGAAGAACTGGAGGACCGTACTGTTGGCCACAGTGACCATGTTGTGGTCATCGGGTACGGCCTGGCCGGCCGCTTGCTGACCAACAGTCTGAGCCGATTAAAAATCGAGGCGGTCGCACTGGAGATGAACTCAGACAATGTCGAACTTGGCCGGCGCTTAGGTGACCCAGTCTACTATGCGGATGCCACAAGTGAGGAAGCACTTGGCCATGCCCATGTGGAAACCTGCCGGGCGATCGTTATCATGATTAATGACAACCAGGCGATCGAGCGGGTTGTTTCCACCATCGCCCGAATGAAAGTGAACGCTCCTGTTTTTGTCCGCACTCAATATATGCGTGGGTCCGAACAGTTAAGCAGGGAAATGCCCGTCAATGTGGTTGCATCGGAGGTCGAGGGAGGGCTCGAAATTCTTTCCCTGGTTCTCCGTCAGCTCGAAATTCCCCGAAACATAATTGTCCGGGAGATCGATCAGGCACGCGAAGAAACCATGCATTCCGACCGCGAACACTCGTCCTCCCCTCTCCCTCTGGAGGCACACGCCGGTCTCAAAGACTTAAAGGTTGAGAAATTACTGGTCACAGAAGGCAGCCGCGTAATTGGTAAATCTCCCCGGGCCCTTGATCTGGCGGAAACTTCGGGTGTTTCCATTCTTGCCATCCGCAGGAATGAAACTTTGCTGGTCCACCGGCTGGCAGACGCTCCTTTCCAAAGTGGTGATTTGGTCTACTGCATTGGTAATGATCAGGACTTACGAACGGTCACCCCATGGTTTGACGATGACAAAGCGGTGCAACAGGCAGATGCCCACGGATAATTCAGGAACAGGACACGCAGGTGTTGGATTCGGGGGCGACTTCAAGCCTTTCATGGGCAATGGGTTTGTTACAATAAATACAGGTTCCAAACTGGCCATGTTCAATTCTCTGTAAGGCGGAAAGGACTGCAACCTTTTGCATTTTTTTTCGACGCCGGGCCTCCAAAATGAGCTGCTGGTCCTGCATCGCTTCCATTCTCGACAACCGGCCCAGGCTTTTATCCGGTGAGACTGCTTCTGCAGATTGTTCTGTTTTGGCAAGATAGCCCTCAATCTCGTCCAATAACTCCTGTAACTGTTTCCGGTAGGATTCGAGGCTTTGGGGATCTTTCATAACATGGAGTGCAAAGTGAGGTGGCGGTTGGGTCAACCAAGGAATTTCTCCGCGTCTTCTCTCAAATTTTTTACATTTGATCTTTTTGAAAGCTTGAATTTCCCAAAAAGTTCGATCAGATTGAATTATATATGAAAATTGCACTCTCTACTCTCTTTATCGCTTTACTCATGCAAACTTCTGTTTTCGGAGCCGAAAAATGTGCCCTGATGTTGGAAGATGACATTGATCCGGAAGAATATTCCGAGGTCTTGGGCAAGAAGATTGAATTTTGCTGCGGTTCTTGCGTCAAGGCGTTCGACAAAGCAACCGCATATTACATCAAGGCAGTTCCTGCCCTTGCCGAAAAATTTTCCGAAGCAGAAAAGAAGGAACTCGGGGTGGACAAGGTCACACTGCTCGATCAACGATTCTGCCCCATCTACCCAGACCGGATCGTAAACCCAGAATCCAAGTCCCTCGAATACAATGGAAAGACGGTATACTTCTGGTCTTCCAGTGCGGAACGTAAATGGAAAAAAGACCCGGAGAAATATTTCAAGGAAGCAATGGATAGGGGCCACCTTCCCCAGTTTAAGTCCTGATACAGTTTCATTTTTTCAACCAAAGCCCTGTCGGTATACCCGGCAGGGCTTTTTTTATGCTTCTTTGCAAACGAAAGAGTACAGCACTCCTGATTTACATGTAATCCGGACATCATCCGAAGCACACTGGTTACTCTGGCTAATCATACGATCCCAGGAAAATTCGGCTTTTTCTAATTCCCAGTTCAGGCCAATGCTTTCAACCTGTTCGCAAGCCCCCATGGGGAGCAGGCTAAGCGATGTGCCCTTTCTCCCTTTGAGGGAAAGTGGTGTTTGTGGGGTAATTCGCCTCACATGTTCATGCTCGTCATCAAAAACAATTTCTACCGAGGGATTTACCCGACCTGCAATCATCAGATTGGAAAGCGAATGATCCATCCGCTTTCCCAACCCACCCAGAATAATTATTTTAGCAGGTGTCTCCTTTCCCATAATCCAGTTCAGTGCTTTTTCAAAATCGGTATGTTCCTGATCGGGCAATTTTTCGATGGCCGTGCGGGGAAAAATCTTTTCTATCTCAGACACATCCCCACAAGAGTCGAAATCTCCAAGCACCACATCGGGCTCGACCTTGGCATGTCGGTGAGCCAGCCAACCCCCATCCACCGCAATGGACAAGCTGGCCTCCTCTGCCCGCCATTGTAAAAGATCCACTGATGGTGCATGCCCGGCAAGGGTGATCAGTACAGTTGAATCAGCCATGGGACAGGACTTGGCTACTGGAAAAATTCCCGCTGCTTTTGGCTTATCGGAAGCCCCAGTTTTTCCATCACCAAGAGCATATCCTCCCAAACCTTTCTTTTACTCGACTTACTCGGGTTGTGCAACAGGTAGGACGGATGGTAGGTCACCATCATGGGAATGCCAGAGTATTCATGCCAGGTCCCGCGCATCTGCCCGAGACGGCGTTGCGGGTCAGGCCCAAGCAGGCCATCCGTGGCAGTCTTTCCAAGGGCTACCACCACTCTGGGCTGGACGATTTCCAACTGGGCACGCAGATATGGCAGGCAAAAATCCATTTCTTCAGGGGTTGGAGGACGGTTGCCGTATGCCCGCTCATGACGGGGTCTGAAATTCACCACATTTCCAATGTAGACTGATTCACGGGACAATCCCATGGCTGAAATAATCCGGTCAAGCAGTTCACCAGCAGGACCCACGAAGGGTGCTCCCGCACTTTCCTCCTCGGCCCCGGGAGCTTCACCACAAAAAAACAAATCAGCATCCAGACTGCCAACTCCGAAAACAATCTTCCCGCCTTCTTTAAGCTCAGACTTACAAACTTCGCAACCCTCGACACGCTTTTTTAACCATTCCCACTTTTCTTGTTTGTTTCCATTGGGCAGGGAAATTTCAGGAGGGTTTAAAAGGGCAGGATTGATAACCTTGGCTTTGGGCTTTGCCTGGGGAGTAACTTCATCCATTTTAAGGGGAGAACTTTCCTCCACCCTGGGCATATCAGTAAAATTGCCCGTTCCCGGTTCAGGATCCGCTTCCGGATCCGTGGTATGAGGAAGGGGGGGTTGTTTTGTGGAAACCTCATTATTGGGTTCGGCAAATAATTTGGCCAACCCCTCGAGGGTGGATTCCTCCATGTACAAATGACGAACTCCTTCGGTTCTTTGCCTCTTTAATTCTTCGAGCACTGCCAGGGCGGCATCGGCAGGATCAATCAAAGTATCTCCACTCATGAATTAGCCTGTATCCGCTCGACATATTTGGCCAGCAGATCGAATTCTATATTCAAACGATCCCCGGATTTGCGTGCTTTCAAATTGGTTTTATCCAAGGTGTGGGGGATCAACCATACCGCAAAGGAGTTGTCCGTCACCTCGCACACCGTAAGGGAACATCCATCCACCGCCACACAGCCCTTATCAACCAGATACTTGGCACTGATCTCGTCCACTTTTACCTGTAAATATAAATTTTTGCCTCGTTCCTCAAACACCTCGATGATTCCCAGGCCATCAATATGTCCGGTAACAAAGTGCCCGCCCAGACGACCATCTGCACGAAGGGACCTTTCGAGATTTACCCGGTGCCCCGGCTTAAGCTCTCCAAGATTAGTGCGGTTAAGGGTCTCATCGAGGAGATCAAAAGCTCCATCACTTGATCCATCCTCCCGCAGGGTCAGGCAACAGCCATTCACCGCAAGGCTGGCACCGGCATCCAAACCCTCCCCACTGGAAAAGGGCAGATCCAATTGAAGGAGCCAGGATTCCTCCTGCTCTTCCAAACTTTTTACGATGCCAACTCCTTCTACAATTCCGGTGAACATAATCTAAATTACCTAAGCATTAGAAACTCCTTTGACGAATGGAAAGATAATTTGACCATTATCCGACGCTGCATAGCGTGAATACAGTAATTTATGCAGATTTCCTCCACCCCTTATCTGACCCTCAGGTTTTTCATTCTTTGTGTACTCATTGGTTCGGCTTCTGCCCGGACAGGCACGATTTCAAGTACCCTTAGCCGGGTGCCTGCTGATTCCATTCTTCTGCTCAGCCTCAATGGGCAAGAAATGATTTCAAAGTCAGGAATCTTAAAAAATGACCGGTGGTCCCCGCTGCTTGATCGATTGGAGGAAAATGGCTCCCCCCTGCGCAAATGGTTGTCCGATTCTAACCAAAGTGGAATAAGGTGGAATGAGCCTGTGCAGTTTTTTGTCCGGCTGATTGAGGGACAGCAGCCTCATCCACAATTTGGTGCGATTGCTAAAATAAGCTCACCCGAGAAAGCGGATGCATCCCTTTCTGAACTCGCAAGATTTCTCGGACTGCGCCCCTCCAAGAACAACCCGAAGACCTACCAAAGGGCCACTCAATCATTTGCAATCGGAAGAGAGGGGGAGTATTGCTTCCTTCTTGGAACCCTTCTCTTTCAAAACGATTCAGTTGCCTACGAGCAAAAAGATGAATTAGGCGCATTTGTCTCCTCCCTGGCCCTTGCGGCTGAACCAACTGTGATGCCCTCATCCTTGGCGAAGCACGCCCAGCTATCCGGTGACATCAGCCTGTATATCGAAGGAACTGGAACCAGTAGAATGTTTCAGACCATGCAGGGTAACACCCTTATCGAGTCGATCCTCCCCTTGTTTGATCCCTTGCTCCTTGACTCCTTTGGCATCTTTTTAAACTCAAGCCCTGGAAACCTTCAAATCTCGGCCCAAAAGTACTCAGAGCCTGAGCCTCGGCCATGGTCCAAGGTTGAGCCCCTAAAAATGGTCGACCAACTGCCAGGAGATGCCCCCCTGGTTGCCCGTTTGAGCTTACCCGCAAATGAGCTTCACAACTTTCTAAGCGACGGAGTGGATGCTGTGCTCAGGTTTCTATCCGCAAATAAGTTGGGTGCGGATACTGACCTTCCTGGGTTTGATCTTAGTGCCCGGGAATTGTTAAAGTTCCCCAGTGGGGATTTTGTTTTTGCAGGGGGGAATTCCCGTACCGAACTGAAGGTTCTGCCAACCGGTCAATCCATTGCCCAAACCAGCCCGATCTGGGGCTCAGGGATGAAAATTTCACACCCCTTTGCTTTCAGGGAATTACTTGCAGGCATGAATGCTGGCATGGGCGTTTCCACCCTTCTTTATGGTCAGCAGCTCAGGATGAATGAAACCCAGCAATCAGTCTGGATTTCCAGCCCCGAATATACCCGGGAAATTAAGCTGGGCATTCCGATTAAACCCCTCGCCTTTCATCGCCGGAAATTGTTAAACAATCATAATTTTGCCCTGGACTTCAACCCCACCGCTGCTGCTCACTCTCTGCGCGAACCCGATGGCCTAAGTTTTGATCAGTTAAAGACGATTAGCTGGCTGGACGAATTCACCAATTTTTCATTACGATTGAACGGACAGGGTGTCCTTCTGGGAAACCTGAAATTTTCGAGGAATGACCAACATGGCTGGCACAGTTTGCTCGACCGTCTTGGCCAGGAGTGGATCGATATCATCAATGCCCGCCTGTTCCTGGCAATCGCCCGCGATAATCTTAACGATGTGATTGAATCTGTAGCCATGGGTGCCCTCATCAACGCAAATGATCGTTTTGGGCATTCTCCCCTGCATTATGCGGCTTATCGGGGAAACTCGTACATTGTGGATTATTTGCTCCAAAATGGAGGAAACCCCAACACCCGGGGGAATCATTTATCGACCCCCTTGCACAGCGCTGCATGGGGAAAAAACCTGGAAGTTGTGGAACTTCTTCTGGAGGATGGGGCTGATGTGGATGCCCAAACGGATGAGCAGGAAACTCCCATTATGACCGCCACATTGAGAGGGCAGTTGGAAATGGTGGAGACCCTTCTTGCACTCTCTGCCGATGTACACGCCGTGGACAAGTACGGCTCCAACCTCATGGACCTAGCGGGAGCCAGCGGAAATCCCCAAATAGTGGAATTATTTAAAAACCTGGGCGTTAAAATCTCTTCTCCCCTCCATCTGGCAGCTGGTATAGGTGATTTTGATTCGATCAAATCTTTGCTCGAAGCTGGACGCTCAGTAAACGAGCAGGACTCTTTCGGTGCCACCCCTCTTTTGGTCGCCACGGTCGCGGGGAGGGAAGATGTGGTCGATTATTTACTGGACCATTCCGCTGATCCCAAAATTGAAGCCAAAGATGGATACTCCCTTCTCCATGGAGCCGCCTTTTCGGGGAAAAAATCACTGGTCCGTAAGATGCTTGCCTATGGACTCAACCTGAACCAGCGCTATGGCCCAGACGAAATTACTCCCACCGATGTCGGTGAGGAAGGAAGCGAGGGATTAAACTACCTGCGTTCCATGGGTGGCCGTTCCGCGTGGGAACTTGGCCCGCAAAAATAAGTTACCCGTCCTTAATCAACCCGCCCCAAAGCAAATACTGGCTTACCCACTTTGGATAGTTCCCGGTCGACAGCCCTGGCGTTTGGTACAAATTCTTCGAGCTTCGCCCAAAACCTGCCCGAGTGATTCATCTCCGCAAGATGGGCAAGCTCATGAAAAATAACATAATTTCCGAGTTCTACGGGGAGCAGGATAATTCTCCAATTCAAGGAAATGGTTCCTCGCGGAGAGCAGGACCCCCAACGGGTCTGCTGGTCTCCCACCCGTAGTCTGTTGGAATAGAGCCCAGCTTTTTCTTCCGCCCATTCGATCCAACCGGGAAGAAATTGATGAGCCAGTTTTCGGCAGGCCAGCTTGATCTTATCATCCTCCTGCTCACAGGGGGGCAATTGTATCCCAATCTCCTGGTTTTCCAGGCTGACCCACGGACGGTCGGTATGATCGTCCGTGAAAACAGAAACTTTACGAGCCCCCATACTTGGGCACAGGCAGATTTTCCCGCCTTCCTCAAAGTACTGTTTCAGCGATATGGAAACTGGAAGCTCCAGGCTTTTTTGCTGCAACCAATCTTTTTGCTTATGTAAAAAAATTTCCGCCGTTTCCCAGCTCATTCGTTTGGGGAAAGTAAGCAGGGCAAAATGGGGACTTTTTAGACGGAGGTTAATCCTGCGACTGCGGTTACTTTTTCTTAATTCACAGGTAAGGGAACGGACACGGCCCTTCTCCACAAAGTCCAGTACCTGATGTTTTGTGAGCAATAATGCACTCAACCCTGAGACTGAACTTGGGCTTCCAGTTTCTTGACTTGAACGGAAGCAAATTTGCGCAGGGCAGACTCCGGATCAATGCCATTAATGCGACAAGCCCCTATCCATTGAAATAAAGCCATCCCCGCCTTTTCCTCGTCTAAACCAGAGGCGATTTTCTTGACCTCAATATCATCCCATTCGCCCTCACCCTGTAACTTTAATTTGCATGCCTGTTTGTAGATTTTATCAGCATACAAAGTGGCAGGCAATTGCGGGGGTAAATCCTTAAATAATTGATTGGAGTCATCCTCGCCTCGGGCCTTTTTCTCTTCCGCTTTTATACGCTCCCAACGGTCAACCACTGCATTGGCATCCTTTTCCTTGTCATGGGGATCTCCAAA